>JASFVA010000150.1:0-4583 GCA_050050055.1 Nitrospirota bacterium | reverse complement strand
TGGGCGGTCTTCTCCCTGCCCTACGCCCTGAACAAGCTCGTCGCCATGGGCAGGCTCGTCAAGAGCGGAGAGGCCCCCTTCCAGGACCTCGTCCACCATGGCGACATCATCGCCCCCGAGGAGATGGGCGCCGAGAGCAAGAAGTTCGCCAGGACGACCTCGGAGATATCGAGGCTCTTCGAAAAGCTCAAGAGGCACCAGCGGGAGCTCAGGAGGCCCGGCGCGGCCTCGGACGACCTTCTGGGGAAGATATCCGAGACGCGCGAGACCATCATAAAGAAGGTAGTGTCCCTGGGGCTCAAGGAGGAGGTAGTGACGGCCTTCGCCGCCGAGGCCAGGGGGGAGCTTGAAAACGCCATCGCCCTTTACGAGAAGGTCGGGAGGGCCGAGGGCACCCACCCCGAATGGGAAAGGGCCCTGGAGAGCGCCTCGGCCGACCTGGGCCTGCCGGCGGAGAAGATGGGGCGGGTCCTGAGCACCATAGAGGACGGCGAAGGCAGGGTCGTGGAGGCCAAGCGCGAGCTGACGGAGGCGAACCTCAGGCTCGTCATTAGCATAGCCAAGCGCCACATGGGCAAGGGCCTGAGCCTGCCGGACCTGATACAGGAGGGGAACATCGGCCTCATGAGGGCCGTGGACAAGTTCGAGTACGAAAGGGGCTACAAGTTCTCCACCTACGCCACCTGGTGGGTCAGGCAGTCCATAACCCGCGCCCTGGCCGACCAGTCCAGGACCATACGCATCCCGGTGCACATGGTGGAGACCATAAACCGCATAGTGAGGGCCACGAGGGAGATGGTGCAGAAGCTCGGCCGGGAGCCCACCCCGGAGGAGGTGGCCAAGCGGGTGAAGATGCCCGTGGAAAAGGTCAAGAACATACAGAAGATCTCGCGGGAGCCCATCTCGCTGGAGACCCCCGTGGGCGAGGAGGAGGACAGCCACCTGGGCGACTTCATAGAGGACAAGACGGCGCCCTCCCCCCTGGAGACCGCCATACAGGACGACCTCAAGGTGCAGGTGGACAGGGTGCTGCACGAGCTCAGCCCCAAGGAGGAGAAGATCCTCCGCATGCGCTTCGGCATCGGCGACGACGTGCCGCACACCCTCGAGGAGGTGGGCCAGGAGTTCGCCGTCACCCGGGAGCGGATACGGCAGATAGAGGTCAAGGCCCTCCGCAAGCTCAGGCACCCCTCCAAGAGCAAGTGGCTCAGGGAGTTCATCGAGAAGCTCTGATGGAAAAAGCCCGTCCCGGGCGCACCGGGACGGGCCCTATGACAATCCGCCAATCCGTCGGGAAACTGTGCCCGGAGCCCTCAGGAGGGCTTCGCCACGAGCACCGGGCAGGAGGCCAGGCCTATGACCTTCTCGGCCACGCTCCCCATGACGAGCTTGCTTAGGCCCGAGCGGCCCCGGCTCCCCATGAATATCGCCCCCGCCCTGATCTCCTGCGAGAGGTCCACTATCTCCTCGGCGGAGTTCCCCCTGAGAACGCGGGTGTCGGCCTTCACGCCGGCGGCCTTGGCCTTTTCGGCCACGCCGTCTATTATGTCGAGGGACTTCTTCTCCATCTTCTCCACGATCTCAGGCGCCTCGGCGTAGAACTCGGGGTAGACGTCCACCACCGAGACCGCCGTGAGCCTTCCGCCGCAGACCGAGGCGAAGTGCAGGGCCCTCTCCAGGGCGGCCTCGCTGTGGGCCGAGCCGTCGGTGGCCAGGAGGATGTTGTCCAGGGCGAAAGTGGCGTTCCGGGGAACCACCAGGACGTCCTTGGCCGAGTGCCCTATGACCCTGGCCGTGACGCTTCCCATGAGCATGCGCTCCAGGCGGCGGAGGCCCCGCCTGCCCATGACTATGAGGTCGCAGCTTTCCTCCTCGCCCACGTCGACTATGGTCTCGTAGGGCTCGCCCTGCTGGACGTCGGCTATGACCTCCACGCCCTCGGCGCGGGCCGCCTCCTGGGCCATCGCGATGAGCTTGTCCCTCGGCCCCTTCAGGACCTTCTCGATCTCGCTCACCCCCACGAGCTCGAGGTCTCCCTCGTAGGCGGGCACTACCGCCAGGACCTTTATCCAGCTCTTTTCGAGCTCCGCGAGCATGAGGGCCTGCTTGAGGGCGTTCTTGCCCGACTCCGAGCCGTCGAAGGCCACGAGTATCTTCCTGTAGTTACCCATGCTTGGCCACACCCTCCAGGGCCTGTCTTTCCTCCAGCTTAGACTTTATCATGCCCTTGACCATCGCGCCGGTTATTATAACACCGGCCGTGGCGAGGGCGGCCATGAGGGCCCAGAAGCTCACGGCGTCCAGCAGGTGGGCCGTGCCCGGGTCAAGGGGGGAGGTGAGGCCCAGGTCGGCCAGGTAGACAGGAACCTTGGCGCCCCTGCTTACGGCCACGATGAGCATCACCGCGCCCATGACCACCTTGACCACGTAGTCCTTCACGTAGGTCGTCCCCAGGGCGCCAAGCTGCACTCCGAAGAGCGAGCCGCCCAGGATGAGGAGGGTCATCCTTATGTCGATGAGCCCGCTGATGCCCCACTGTATGGAGCCCCAGCAGCCCATGATGAAGGCCACCACGAGCTCCGTGGCGCTGGCCACTATGGCCGAGGCGCCGACGACGTATATCATCCCCGGCACTCCGATGAAGCCGCCCACGGCGATGGTGGCCGCCAGCATCCCGGTGGCGAGCCCCACGGGGAGCGTCACCCACGCCGAGAGCCTCACGCCGGCGGTCTTGAAGTTCATCATCGGGGGTATCTGGACCTTCTGGAGGGCCAGGGCCAGCTTCGAGGTCTTCACCTCGGCGCCCCCCCTGGCGAGCTTCCAGGCGTCGTAGAAGACGTAGCCGCCGACTATGAGCAGCACGGCCACGAAGACCACGCTCACGTAGAGGTTGGAGCCGGCGTTGCCCCAGCTGTTGAGGATGAATTTCTGGACCTTGATCCCTATCTGCACCCCCACTATGGCCGACACGGCCATCACGACGCCGAGCTTGATGTCCACCTGGCCGTACTTGAAGCGCTTGTAGGCGCCCACCATGGCCTTGGGGAACTTGTGGCACATGTTGCTCGCCACGGCCACGGCGCCCGGGGCGCCCAGCGACATCATGCTGGGCGTGAGCACGAAGGCCCCGCCCGAGCCGATGAAGCCGCTCAGGAGCCCCCCTATCAGGCCTATCAGGAGGAGGGCAATAATCTTTTCGAGCTTCATCCCTATGAACATGCGCGAGGCGTCCCTTATGACCTCCTGGCCGTCCACCTTGTCGACGCTGACCATCATCTTCTGGTTTATCGGCAGGTCCTCGGCGTCCACGTACTCTCCTACGGCGAGGACGACCGCCTCCTCGGAGCCCGAGGGCTGGAACTCGGCGGTGCCCTCCTCGGGGTTCACGGAGACGAAGACCCCCGTCTTTACGCCCTCGGGGGGGCCGCCGCCCCCGGCAAACGCCGCCGGGGCGAGAGCCAGGACGAGAGACATTGCCAGCAGTAGCATCAGAACTTTTTTCATCGTTGGTTTGAGTCCTCCTTAGTTATTCCTCTTTATTTGTGTCATTTCTTCTTTTTCGCCTGTAGGCCCACCACGTCCAGGACGTTGCTGGCGAAGGCCCCGTGAAGGAACGAAAAATAAAACGCCGTAAGCACCGGGAGCGCCGCGTAGGCCCCCCCGCGGGTGAACTCCTCCATCACCAGCTTGGAGTTGCTGAACAGAAAGATGTACGAGGCGATCGAGGCTATCCCGAATATGACCGCCTTGAGGTAAGGCTTCTTCTTGGACTTTGCCATTTTACGTGAATCTCCTTAGTTCGATTTGTTGATTCCTGAAAACTTCCGGTTAACCCCTTATGTTTCGGATACCAGGACCAGCGGGCACCCCAGCTTCTTCCAGACCCCCTCGAGCTTCTTTGCCTCCTGCGAGCATTCGAGGTTGAGTGCCCCGGTGGACTCGACCACCACGCAGAGGAAGTCCCGCCTCTTCCTGGTGTGGTCGATGATGGCCTCCTTGATGCAACCGTCCTTGTGAGCCACGGTGACGTCGACCCCCTCGCCCTCGGCTTCCCGGACGCAGTCGTCCAGGAGGCGCCTGGCCTGGGCGCCCTTCGACGCGGCGAGCACCTCCAGGGCGGCGTCGGTGCGCTTGGCCGTGTTGAGGGCGTACTTCATGGACCTTGCGTCCCGCTCGCTGCCCGTGAGGACAAGGAGCACCTTCTTCCTGCCCCTGGCCAGCTCCTGGGCGGTCTCGAACTCCCCGGCCTCGGCAAAGGCCGCGGCCGACATCATGTCCTCGAACTTCTTTCCCAGCCTGCCCACTTTCCGCTCCTCAAGCCTTGGTGGGATAGGGCGGGGTGATTCCCTTGCGGCCCTCGCGCCCGGCGGCCTTTTCCTCGGCCTCCTTGCGTCCCGCCTTCGGGCCTTCGCCCTGGGCTATCTCGCGGGCGGTCTCGAACTCCCCGGCCTCGGCAAAGGCCGCGGCGGCGAAGACGTCCTCGAGCTTCTTCATCCACTTCTTCATATCCCTGGACCTCCTGTCCGTAATTATTCTGCGCGTCATTTCGAATATTGGGCCGGCGGCCTCAGGGTCTGAACCCG
>JASFVA010000149.1:0-4622 GCA_050050055.1 Nitrospirota bacterium | reverse complement strand
AGGTAGACTATGTTGCCGAGCTTCAGGTGGCCCGCCAGGGAGGCGGCCTCGCTGGCCACGCCCTCCATGAGGTCGCCGTCGCTGCATATGGCATAGATGTTGTAGTCCACGAGCGGAAGGCCGGGCCGGTTGAACGTCGAGGCCAGGTAGTTCTGCGCCACCGCCATGCCCACGCCCGTGGCGAACCCCTGCCCCAGGGGGCCCGTGGTGGTCTCGATGCCGCAGGGCGGGCAGTATTCGGGGTGGCCGGGGGTCTTGCTCTCCCACTGCCTGAAGTCCTTGAGGTCCGAGAGCGAGACGTCGTGGCCTGTGAGGTGCAGAAGGCTGTAAAGCAGCATGGAGCCGTGGCCGGCGGAAAGGACGAACCTGTCGCGGTTGGGCCAGGCCGGGTTCTTGGGATTGTGCCTAAGAAACTTCTCCCATAACACATAGGCCATGGCCGCGTCTCCCATGGGCATGCCCGGATGGCCCGACTGGGCCCGCTCCACCGCGTCCACGGAGAGCATCATTATGGTCTTTATGCACAGCTCGTCAACCTTCTTCCACTTCCCTTTCATTGGCCCTCCAGACTTTTCCCTTATTTAAATCGAATTTTAATCGAACAACACGACATCTAATCGAAAAATGCGACGCAGGTCCCGTCGACTTCCCCCGAAGACGGGTTTTGAGCCCATTGATTATGTCATTAACACACGGCCAAATTCAAGAAAAATCGGGTCCGGCGCAGTCCGGCCCTCGGCCGATTAAAAGGCTTTCCGGCTGCGTTTTTTCTACCGGGAAGCGCCATATCCGAAGGGGCGCTTGCGCGGGATACGTACCAAGTAGCCGAATTTTGGTATTATATAGGACAACATGGTGCAACTGTTCCTTAAGAAGATATTCGGAACCAAGAACGAAAGAGAGATAAAGAGGCTCTGGCCGCTGGTAGAGAAGGTAACCGCCCTCGAGCCCTCCGTTTCAGCCCTTTCCGACCCCGAGCTCCAGGCGAAGACTGACGAGTTCCGCCGCAGGCTCGCGGACGGAGAGACCCTCGATGACATCCTCCCCGAGGCCTTCGCCGTCGTCAGGGAGGCCTCGAAGAGGGTGCTCGGCATGAGGCACTTCGACGTCCAGGTCATGGGGGGCATAGCGCTCCACGAGGGCAAGATAGCCGAGATGAAGACCGGCGAGGGAAAGACCCTCGTGGCCACCCTGCCCGTCTATCTCAACGCCATCGAGGGCAAAGGCGTCCACGTGGTGACCGTAAACGACTACCTCGCCAGCAGGGACGCGGCCTGGATGGGCCCGGTCTACAATTTCCTTGGCCTCAGCGTAAGCGTCATCGTCCACGGGCTCAACGACGAGGAGCGGAAGGCGGCCTATGGGGCCGACATCACCTACGGCACGAACAACGAGTTCGGCTTCGACTACCTCCGCGACAACATGAAATACGACATCGCCCAGTACGTCCAGCGGGAGATGAACTACGCCATAGTCGACGAGGTGGACAGCATCCTCATAGACGAGGCCCGGACCCCGCTCATAATCTCGGGGCCCTCCGAGGAGTCCACGGACAAGTACTACAAGATTAACCGCATGGTGCCCAGGCTCAAGAAAGAGGCCGACTTCACCGTGGACGAAAAGACCAAGAGCGCCATACTCACCGAGGAGGGAAACGCCAAGACCGAGGAGCTCCTGGGCGCGGGAAACCTCTACGACCCCGAAAACATCGGCCTCGTCCACCATGTCCTCCAGGCCCTCCGGGCCCACCACCTCTTCAAGCGCGACGTGGACTACGTGGTCAAGGACGGCGATGTGGTCATCGTCGACGAGTTCACCGGAAGGCTCATGCCGGGCCGCCGGTGGTCCGACGGCCTCCACCAGGCCATCGAGGCCAAGGAGGGGGTGAAGATAGCCAGCGAGAACCAGACGCTGGCGACCATAACCTTCCAGAACTATTTCAGGATGTACGACAAGCTCGGCGGCATGACTGGCACCGCCGACACCGAGGCCGAGGAGTTCGCAAACATATACAACCTCGACGTCGTGGTAATCCCGACCCACATGCCAATGATAAGGGCGGACCACTCGGACTCGATATACAAGACCTTCAAGGGCAAGTTCAAGGCCATCGTCAACGACATAGAGAAGCTCCACTCCGGGGGGCAGCCCGTCCTGGTGGGCACCATATCCATCGAGAAGTCGGAACTCCTGAGCAAGATGCTCAAGCAAAAGGGGATAGTCCACTCGGTCCTGAACGCCAAATATCACGAGAAAGAGGCCGAAATAGTGGCCCAGGCCGGGAGGCCCGGGGCGGTCACGATCGCCACCAACATGGCCGGCCGGGGCACCGACATAGTGCTCGGCGGCAACCCCGACGGGCTGGCCAGGGAGATGCTCAACAAGGCCGAACCGACCGACGAAGACCTGGAGAAGGCCCTGGCAGAGGCCAAGGAAATCTGCCAGGCCGACAAGAAGAAGGTTATCGAGGCCGGGGGCCTTTGCATAATAGGCACCGAGAGACACGAGTCCCGGCGCATAGACAACCAGCTGCGGGGACGCTCCGGCCGCCAGGGGGACCCCGGGGCTTCGAGGTTCTATCTCTCCCTCGAGGACGACCTGATGAGGATATTCGGCTCCGACAGGATTTCGGGCCTCATGGGGAAGCTGGGCATGGACGAGGACGTGCCCATCGAGAACAAGATGATAACGCGGGCCGTGGAAAACGCCCAGAAGAAGGTCGAGGGGCACAACTTCGAGATCAGGAAGCACCTCCTCGAATACGACGACGTCATGAACAAGCAGCGCCAGGAGATCTACGCCTTCAGGCGGGACATCCTCCAGGGCATGGACCTCAGGGAGCGGGTGGGCGAGATGATATCGGACAACGTCGACGAGCTCCTGTACATCTACTGCCCCGAAGACAAGCACGTCGACGACTGGAACCTCAAGGGCCTCAAGGACGCCCTGTACGGCATCTTCTCCTTCGTCCCCGACAATCTGCCCGCAGGCAGGGAAGAGTTGCGGGAACTCCTCGTCGCCGAGGCCAACAGAACCTACGAGAACAAGGAGAAGGAGATCGGCGGCGACATGATGCGATACATCGAGAAGGTCGTCATGCTCCAGCTCGTGGACTCCCAGTGGAAGGACCACCTTCTGGCCATGGACCACCTCAAGGAGGGCATCGGCCTCAGGGGGTACGGCCAGCGCGACCCCCTGACGGAGTACAAGAAGGAGGCCTTCGACATGTTCGCCGAGTTGACCGGCAGGATATCCACGGAGGCCCTGAGCAGGCTCTTCAAGGTCCAGGTAAGAGCGGCCGACGATCTGAAGACTGGCCCGAGGCAGCAAAGGGTGAATTACAATAGGGGCGAGGGGACGCAGGAGCGCAAGCCCGCCGCCCGGGGGAAGAAGGTCGGCCGGAACGACCCTTGCCCCTGCGGCAGCGGAAAGAAGTACAAGAAGTGCTGCGGAATGAATGCCTGAGATATTCTTCATAGGACGGGGGCTCAGGGAATATGCCGAGACCTTCAGGTCCAGCGGCTACTCGGTAAAGAACTACTACTCCCACGACCAGGCCCTCAAGCGCATCGACAAGGCCGATCTCCTGGTGCTGGACATCGAGCACAACGGCCCCTCCAAGGAGCTGCTCAAGGCCTCGAGCGGCATCCCGAAGATAATCGTCACCAGGGAGGGCAGCGGGGGGAAAGCCGGCTCCTGGCTCAAAAAACCCCTGGCCTACCCCCTCCACTCGCCCTCGCAGAGGGAGCTCCTGCACTTCGCCCAGAGGCTCATCGAAGAGACCGAGCTCATAGAAAGGCACGCCCGCCTCGCCAGGTCGATAGACCACAAGAACAAGGAGATCGCCTTCTTCGAGGAGATAAACAAGATGCTCACGTCCCAGCAGGAGATCGACAAGATACTCGTCGTGGTGATGAAAAAGATAAGGGAGGTCACCGAGGCCGAGTCCTGGGCCATCACCCTGCTGGACGCGTCCTCCGGCGACCTCATCCTGCACCATGCCGAGGGCAAGACGAAGAAGAAGATCAAGCAGTTCCGCATCAGGCCCGGCGAGGGCATCGCCGGGTGGGTGGCCGAAAGAGGCGTGCCGGTGGTCGTGCCCGACGTGGCCAGGGACAAGAGGTTCTCGCCCAGGGCCGACAGGCACACGGGCTTCAAGACGAAGACCCTCATGGCCGCACCCATAAAGAGCAAGGGCCAGGTCCTCGGCGTCCTCGAGGTCATCAACAAGACCACGGGCGAGAATTTCAACGAGGAGGACCTCGAGCTCCTCATGCGTTTCGTCGACCAGGCCGCCGTGGCCGTCGAGAGGATAATGCTCTACCAGAAGCTCCAGGAGCTCGTCGTGACGGACGACCTCACGAGCCTCTTCAACTCCCGCTACCTGAGCCGCTCCATAGAGACGGAGGTGCAGAGGAGCGACCGTTACGGCACCACGGTATGCCTCATATTCATGGACATCGACCACTTCAAGGACGTAAACGACAACTACGGCCACCTTGCCGGGAGCAAGCTGCTGGTGGAGATGGCCCAGCTCCTCATAAGCCAGGTCCGCAGCATCGACATCGTGGCCCGCTACGGGGGCGACGAGTTCGTGGTGGTGCTGCCGCAGACCTCGTCGC
>JASFVA010000148.1:0-4636 GCA_050050055.1 Nitrospirota bacterium | reverse complement strand
GGCCTCTATCTCTATTGTGAAGGTCTCGCCCTCTTTCCTCTTCGAGCGGATTCTGCCCACGGCGTCCACGTGGCCGGTGACGAAGTGGCCGCCGAGCCTGGAGTCCGCCCTGAGGGAGCTCTCGAGGTTGACCCGGTCCCCGGGCCTGAGGGAGCCCAGGGTGGTGCTCGAGAGGGTCTCGTCGGAGAGGTCGAAGCTCATGGCGTCGCCCCTCTTGGCGGTGACGGTAAGGCAGGCGCCGCTTACGGCGATGCTGTCGCCGATGCCCGCGCCCTCGGCCGTGCGGGGGGCCCGCACCTCGAGCACCGCCCCCTTAGGACGGCGCCTGAGGGAGACCGCCTGCCCCATCTCGGCCACAAGGCCCGTGAACATCTACTGTCCCACCTCCACCTCGAAACTCAGGGTCTTCTGGTACTGCCCCAGGATGTCCACCGTCTCCTGCCACTTGACCTCCGCCCAGTAGCCCTCCTCGGTGCGGTAGACCCTCATGCCGTCGGGGCTGACGGGGATGCCGAGCTCCTGGGCCCTCTCTACCAGGTCTCTCCTGATTTCCTCTTCGGCCTCCCTTCCCCGGGACTCGAAGCGGATGATGTCGGCGGCGTCGGTCTTGAAGGCGTAGTACCTGTAGTAAGGCATGCCGAACTGGAAACAGGAGTAGACAACGAAAAGAAAGGTTGCGAGATAGGCGAGTTTCTTTATGAAATCGAACATCAGCTCACCACGTCTCCCATTCTTCCCAGCCTGGGCAGGAAGCTGTCGTTATCCCATGACCAGTATATTATCATGGCCTCGCCCTTTATCTGCTCGAAATCCACGAACCCCCAGTAGCGGCTGTCCTCGCTCTGGTCGCGGTTGTCGCCCATGACGAAGTACTTGCCCTCGGGCACCTCCACGGGGCCGAAGTTGTCCCTGGGGCCGAAACGGGGAGGACGCACGTATTCGTCGGTGTACTGGGCGTAGGGCTCGTCCATGGGCTCGGCGTTTACGTAGACCTTCTTGTCCCTCACCTCCACGACGTCGCCGGGGAGGCCTATGATGCGCTTTATGAAGTCCCTGGAGGGGTCCTTGGGCCACTTGAAGACTATTACGTCGCCCCTCTCGGGCTCGCCGAAGGCGACCAGCCTTTCGTCGGAGAAGGGTATCCTGAGGCCGTAGCCGATCTTGTTCACCAGGAGGTGGTCGCCCACCAGGAGGGTGGGCTTCATGGAGCCGGAGGGTATCTTGAAGGCCTGCACCACGAAGGCCCTGATGATGAGGGCGAGGACGAGGGCGGTGACTATCGCCTCGGCGTATTCCCAGAAAACCTTCTTCTTCGTCTTTTGCATCAGCCCGTCGCCTTCATGACGCTGAGGAAGGCCTCCTGTGGGAGGTCCACCTTCCCCACGCGCTTCATCCTCTTCTTGCCCTCCCTCTGCCTCTCCAGGAGCTTGCGCTTCCTGGTTATGTCGCCGCCGTAGCACTTGGCGGTAACGTCCTTGCGGAGGGCCCTCACGCTTTCCCTTGCCACTACCTTGCCGCCCACGGCGGCCTGGATGACCACTTCGAACATCTGGCGGGGTATCTCCCCCCGGAGGCTCTCCACCACCAGACGGCCTTTATGATACGCCTTATCCCTGTGAACAATCAAGGACAGGGCGTCCACCGGCTCCTTGTTTATGAGTATGTCGAGCTTCACCAGGTCGGCCGGGCGCATGCCCAGGGCCTCGTAGTCCATCGAGGCGTACCCCTTGGTGGTGGACTTCAATTTGTCGTAGAAGTCCCACAGTATCTCGCTCAGGGGCATCTCGTAGACGAGCATCACCCGGTCGCGGCCCACGTAGGTAAACTCCTTCTGAACACCCATCCTCTGCTGGCAGAGGTCCAGCACCGGCCCCACGAACGCCTCCGGCACGAAGACCACCACCTTCACGTAGGGCTCCTCCAGGTGCTTGAACCCGGGGTCCCAGTACGAGGGGTTGTGGATGTGTTTTTCCTCCCCCTCGTCGTTCCTGGCCACGTAGCTCACGGTGGGCGTGGTGTTTATGAGGGAGAGGCCGAACTCGCGCTCCAGCCGCTCCCTGATTATCTCCATGTGCAGGAGGCCCAGGAAGCCGCACCGGAAGCCGAAGCCCAGGGCCGCCGAGCTCTCGGGCTCGTAGACGAAGGAGGAGTCGTTGAGCCGGAGCTTTTCGAGGGCGTCCCGGAGGGCCTCGTACTGGTTCACCTCCAAAGGGTAGAGGCCGCTGAAGACCATGGGCTTTATCTCCTTGTAACCGGGCAGGGGCTCGGGGGCGGGCCTTTCGGCCCCAGTGATGGTGTCGCCTATCTTCGTGAGGCTGACGTCCTTTATGCCGGCCGTCAGGTAGCCCACGTCGCCTGCGGAAAGCCCTTCCACCGGGACTGGCTCGGGCCTGAAGACGCCCACGTCCGTGACCTCGAAGTCCCTGCCCGAGCTCATGAGCCTTATCTTCGTGCCAGGCCCGACGGTCCCCTCGAAGACCCTCAACAGGACGACGGAGCCGCGGTAGTTGTCGAACCAGGAGTCGAATATCAGGGCCTTGAGCGGAGCCTCCGCGGAGCCCTTCGGCGGGGGTATCCTCTCGACTATCGCCTCGAGGACCTCCTCGGTGCCCGTGCCCTCCTTGGCGCTCGTGAGTATGGCCTCGCGGGCGTCCACGGGGAGGGCCTCCTCTATCTGGGCCCTCACTCCCTCGGGGTCCGCCGCCGGGAGGTCTATCTTGTTGATCACGGGTATTATCTCGAGGTCGTTTTCTATGGCCAGGTGGGCGTTGGCGATGCTCTGGGCCTCCAGCCCCTGCGCGGCGTCCACCACCAGGAGCGCCCCCTCGCAGGAGGCGAGGCTCCGCGATACCTCGTAGGAGAAATCCACGTGGCCGGGGGTGTCGATGAGGTTCAGGACGTACCGCTCGCCGTCGCGGGCGGTATAGTCTATCCTCACGGCGCTGGCCTTGATGGTGATGCCCTTCTCCCGTTCGAGGTCCATGTCGTCGAGCACCTGGGCCAGGCTCTTCCCCTTGAGGGCGCCTGTGACCTCCAGTATCCTGTCGGCGAGGGTGGACTTCCCGTGGTCTATGTGGGCCACGATGGAGAAGTTCCGTATGTTGCGCTTTCCGGGTTTCTTAACGCGGGATTCCTTGTTCATGCAATATGAGCGCGGCAGCTCCGAGGACCCCGCTGTCATCGCCGCCCAGCGGCGAAGGAAGTATCTGCAACTTCTCGAAGAGCGACTTGAAGGCTCTCCGCGCGGCCTCTTTCTTGGCCTCCTCTACAAAGATGTCCCAGGCCCCGGTCAGGCCGCCCGTGAGAATCACGGCCTGGGGGCTCAGGATGTTTACGATGTTCGCTATGCCCACTCCGAGGTACCTGCCCGCCTCCTTGAGCACTTCCCTGGAGAAATTGTCCCCCTCCCGAGCGGCGGAGTATACGTGCTCGGGGGTTATCCTGTATATGTTTCCGCCGCAGTAGTCGCCGAGGATGCTCTCGGTGCCCTCCTCGAGGCCCTCCGTGGCGGCGTCGGCGATGGCCCGGGCCGATGCGTATCGCTCCAGGCAGCCCACGTTCCCGCAGGGGCAGCTCAGCCCGCCGGCCTCCACGGTCATGTGGCCTATCTCGGCCGCCACGTCCATGAGCCTCCCGCCGTGGAGGATGCCGCCCCCGATGCCCGTGCCCAGGGTCATGAGGACGAAGCTGTCGAAATCCCTGCCCGCGCCCAGCCACTTCTCGCCGATGACGGCGGCGTTGGCGTCGTTGGCCACGGCCAGGGGCACGTCCAGCCCGAGGGATTTGAAACTCTTCCCGTTCAGCTCCGGGAGGTTGGGCGAACTGACGATGGTCATGGCCCGGGCGTCTATGACCCCGGCCGCCCCTACTCCCACGCCAGCGACGCCTTCCCTCAGGAGCCCATCCACCGCCTTCCCGAGCGACGCCATCACGTCCCCGGTGGAAGGCACTCTGGTCTTTTCGAGTATCTCGCCCTCCCTGGAGACGAGGGCCGCCCTGAGGCTCGTGCCCCCGAGGTCTACTCCTATGGCATAGTGCTCCGGCATAATCCAAAAGGCCCCTGAAAAGGGCGTTATCTATTTTATCATGCGGCACGCTGAGAATAAAGCCGGCCCGGTTTGCCAAGAGGGCCAGTTTCTGAGAGCATATAACCAGGGAGGCCGTTTAATTCGAGGAGGAAAAGGATGGCCGGGTGCGGGGTTTGCGGCGCCGACTCCATTTATGTTTCGCGGGAGATGGGGGTCTGCCTGGCCTGCATAAGGGAAAGGGCGGACGAGGCCCTGCCGCTCGCCCTCGGCGCCCACAGGCGCAGCAGGGCCGCCTTCGGCCTTCCGGCCGAGCCGCCCAGGGACCCGGAAGGCCTGCCCTGCAGGGTCTGCGTAAAGGAATGCCTCATCCCCGACGGAGGCACTGGCTATTGCGGCCTGAGGAAAAACGCCGGAGGCAGGCTCGCGGGCGTCTCCCCCTCGGAGGGGAAGCTCTCCTGGTACCACGACCCCCTGCCCACGAACTGCGTGGGCGACTGGGTATGCCCGGGAGGGACCGGGGCGGGATATCCCCAATACGCCTACCGCGAGGGCCCGGAGTACGGCTACACGAACCTGGCGGTCTTCTTCAACGCCTGTTCCTTCAATTG
>JASFVA010000147.1:0-4638 GCA_050050055.1 Nitrospirota bacterium | reverse complement strand
GAGCTCGCAAACGAAAGCGCCGGGCGAGTCCTGGGCTACAGGCCCCACGAGCTAATCGGGCAGGACCACGGCATCCTTATACCGGAGCGCTTCAGGGAAAGGCACACCGCCCTGTTCGCCGAGTACCTGGCACACCCAAAGGTCCAGTCCATGGGAGAGGGGCACAAAGATGTCCTGGCGCTGAGAAAAAACGGGGAGGAGTTCCCCGCCGAGGTAAGTCTCCGCCCCTTCGAGGCCGCCGGGGAGGTCAAGGTGATAACCGTGCTCCGGGACGTCTCGGCCGAGAGACATGCGATTTCCTCCCTGAAGGACACCAAGGAATCGCTGGAGGCCCTCATCAGTGCCTCGCCGATAGCCGTAATCGCCCTGGACACCGAAGGCAGGGTAACCCTCTGGAACGAGGCCGCCGAGGCGATATTCGGATGGAGGCGGGAAGAGGTGCTCGGCAACGCCATCCCCTTCGTGCCGGCGGAAAAAATGGAGGAATTCGAGTCCCTCCTCGGGCGCGTTCTCAGCGGCGAGAAGCTCGGCGGCGTGGACGTCGAGAGACGGAGGAAGGACGGCTCCACGGTGGACATAAGGCTGTTCGCCTCGCCGACCTACGACGCCAAAGGGGCCGTGACGGGGCTGATGGCCATGGCCGAGGACATATCGGAGCGGAAGAGGGCCGAGGCAGAGACGAAGAGGGCCCTCGCGGACCTGGCGGACGAGAAGGCCAGGACTGAATCCATCGTCGCCAGCATAGCCGACGGCATAAGCATCCAGGATACGGACTTCAGGATCGTTTACCAGAACGAGGCCTTGAGGAAAATCATAGGCGACCACGTGGGAGAGCACTGCTACGAGGTCTACGAGCGGAGAGGCGCGGTCTGCACCGGGTGCCCCGTGGCGATGGTCTTCGAGGACGGAAAGGCACATACCGCGGAAAGGACCGGGGTTACCGGCAGCGGGCCGGTGCACGTGGAAATCAAGGCCGCCCCCATCAGGGACGCCGAGGGCAACATCGTGGGAGGCGTGGAAGTAGTAAGAGACATAAGCGAGCGCAAGGGCATCGAAGGGCAGCTCAGGAAGCGGATCGGCCAGCAGGCCGCCGTGGTGCAGTTCGGCCAACTCGCTCTCTGGGGCATCGACTTCGACGAGCTCCTGCAAGACGCGGCCCGCCTCGCCGCCGACATACTGGAGGTGGAATTCGCGAAGGTCATGGAGCTCCAGCCCGGGGGAGGCGAGATGCTCCTGAGGGCTGGCGTTGGGTGGAAAGAGGGCCTAGTGGGCGAGGCCAGGATAAGGGCGGAGGCCGATTCCCAGCCGGGCTACACTCTCAAGACCGGCGAGCCCGTGATAGTGGAGGACTGGGCGGAGGAGACGAAATTCCGGATGCCGCAGCTCCTGAGGGACCACGGCGTCCAAAGCGGCATGAGCGTCGCCATCCTGGGCAGAGAGGTGCCTTACGGCGTTCTGGGCGTACATTCCTCGCGGAAGAGGCAGTTCCCCCCGAGCGACATAGACTTCCTCTCGTCCATCGCCATACTACTTGCCGAGGCCTGGGATTTGAACAAGACCGAAAACCTCCTGCGCCGGGCCAAGCAGGAGTGGGAGGACGTCTTTAACACCATAACGGACATTATCACGGTGCATGACGCGGACTTCAACATAATACGCGCCAACGCCGCGGCCCGCGGGGCGCTCGACCTGCCTCTCCTCACTACGAAGAAGGCCAAGTGCTACAAACACTACCACGGTACCGGATGCCCGCCCCAGGGCTGCCCCAGCTGCCGGGCCTTCGAGACGGGGGAACCAACGGTCTCGGAGTTCTTCGAGCCTCACCTGAACAGATACGTGGAGATAAGGGCAATCCCACAGAAGGACGGCGGGGGCCGCCTCACCGGCCTCATTCACGTAGTGAGGGACATCTCCGAGAGAAAGGACGCCGAAGAGAAGATAAAGAGGAGCCTGGAGCGCCTGGAGGCCCTGCGCGCCATAGACATGGCCATAAGCTCCAGCCTCGACCTCGGGCTGACCCTGAACGTCGCCCTCGACTGGGCGTCCAACGTGCTCAAGGCGGACGCGGCCAGCGTGCTCCTTCTCAACACCGGCACCCGGACGCTCCAGCACAGGACCGACAGGGGGTTCCGCACGGCGGGCATAAAGAAGAGCTCCGTCAGGGTCGGCGAGGGTTGCGCCGGGCGGGCCGCCTACGAGAGAAAATCGATAAGCGTGCCGGACCTTAAAGAGCCGGAGCCGGAGTACACGAGGGCGGAGCTTATATCGGAGGAGGGCTTCGCGTCGCTTTTCTGCGCCCCCCTCCTGGCAAAAGGAGAGGTCAAGGGCGTGCTGGAGCTCTACAGCCGCGCCCCCTTCGCGCCGGACCCCGACTGGAGGGGGTTCGTCGAGACCCTCGCCACCCAGCTGGCCATAGCCATAGACTCCGCCGCCCTCTTCGAGGACCTCCAGCGCTCTAACTTCGAGCTCTCCCTGGCCTACGACGCCACCATCGAGGGCTGGTCGCGGGCCCTGGACTACCGCGACAAGGAGACCAAGGGCCACAGCCAGCGGGTGACGGAGACGACCGTGGCCATAGCCCGCGCCATGGGGATGGGGGACGAAGAGCTCGTCCACATCCGCCGCGGGGCGCTCCTGCACGACATAGGAAAGCTGGGCGTGCCCGACGCGATACTTTTCAAGCCGGGCAGGCTCGACGAAGAGGAATGGGAGGTGATGAAGAGGCACCCCGTGCTGGCCCAGGAACTCCTCTCCCCCATCGACTACCTGGTGCCGGCCATCGAAATACCCTACTGCCACCACGAGAAGTGGGACGGCTCTGGCTACCCCAGGGGCCTCAAGGGCCGGGAGATACCCCTCGGCGCCCGCATATTCGCGGTGGTGGACGTCTGGGACGCCCTGTCCTCGGACCGCCCCTACCGGCCCGCCTGGCCGGAGGAGAAGGTCCTCGGATACCTGCGCGAGCGCGCGGGCAAGGACTTCGACCCCGAGGTCGTGGAGGCCTTCTTCGGGTTGCGGACCCGGGGGGAGCAGGCGTAATAAGTACCGGGGAAGGGACGGCGCCAAAGCACCTCTTATTCTGTCCTCTGCCTCAGCACTTCGGCCGCTTCGAGGCCTCGAGCACCTTCTTCCTCAGCCTCAAGGACCCCGGCGTCACTTCCACCAGCTCGTCCTCCTTGATGAACTCTATCGCCCTCTCGAGCGAGAGCGCCCTGGGCGGTATCAGCCTGAGGGCGTCGTCCGCGCCGGCGGCCCTCATGTTCGTGAGCTTCTTTTCCTTGGTCACATTCACGTCCAGGTTGACGTCCCGCGCGTTCTCTCCCACTACCATGCCCTCGTAGACCTGCGTGCCTTCCGGTATGAAAAGGACGCCCCTGGGCTGCAGGTGGAAGAGGGCGAAGGCCGTTGACGTCCCCTTGCGGTCGGCCACCAGCGCGCCGGTGTGGCGCCCGGACATCGGTCCCATCCAGGGTTCGTAGCCGTCGAAGACCTGGTGCGAAAGCCCCGTGCCCCTGGTGTCCGTGAGAAACTGGGAGCGGAAACCGATAAGCCCCCGCGAGGGCACCCTGAATTCGAGCCGCATCCTGCCCCGGCTGTTTTGCATCTTGAGCAGCTTGCCCTTTCGCATGCCCGCCTGCTGGGTGACGACGCCCACGAACTCCTCGGGGACGTCGACGACCAGCAGCTCCACGGGCTCGTGGAGGACGCCGCCGACGGTCTTTGTGATGACCTCCGGCATGGAGACTGAAAGCTCGTAGCCCTCGCGCCTCATCGTCTCTATCAGTATCGCGAGCTGGAGGTCTCCCCTGCCCTGGACCACGAAAGAGTCCGTGCCCGCGAAATCCACGCGGATGCTCACGTTGTGGAGCAATTCCTTTTCGAGCCTCTCGCGTATCTGGCGCGAGGTCACGAACCTCCCTTCCCTGCCCGCAAAGGGGGACGTGTTCACGGAGAAGACCATCGAAAGCGTGGGCTCGTCCACCGCGATCCTCGGCAGCTGCCGGGGATTTTCCGGGTCGCCCACCGTGTCCCCTATGTTGACGCTCTCCAGGCCAGCCACCGAGACGATATCCCCAGCGCGGGATGCCTCTACGGGCACCTTATCGAGCCCCTCGAAGGAGTAGAGGGTGCTCACCTTCGCGCGGGCGAGCTCCCCCTTGTCGCCCATAATGACCACCGCCTGGCCCTGCCCCAGGGCCCCCGAGAAGACCCTGCCTATGGCGAGCCTTCCGGTGTAGTCGTTGTAATCTATGTTCGTGACCAGCATCTGGAGGGGCTCCGAGTCGTCGTACGCGGGGGCCGGTATGTAGTCGATTATCAGGTCGAACAGCGGCCTCAGGTCCTTGAACTCCCCGCCGGGCTCCCGAGACGCCTTGCCGGTCTTGGCATTGGTGTAGACGATGGGGAAATCGAGCTGCTCCTCCTCGGCGCCGAGGTCTATGAAGAGGTCGTAGACCTCGTTGAGGACCTCCTGGACCCTGGCGTCGGCCCGGTCTATCTTGTTTATCACCAGCACGGGGGGGAGCTTGAGCTCCAGGGCCTTCCTGAGCACGAACCTGGTCTGCGGCAGGGGGCCTTCGGAGGAGTCCACCAGAAGGAGCACCCCGTCCACCATCTTCAGGGTCCTCTCCACCTCGC
>JASFVA010000146.1:0-4657 GCA_050050055.1 Nitrospirota bacterium | reverse complement strand
GTCCCAGGATAATGTCATTACTTGTCGTAGGCTCCGTTGCATTCGACTCCGTGGAAACGCCCTTCGGGCGGGCCGAGGAGGTCCTCGGCGGCTCGGCCACCTATTTCGCCACCTCGGCCAGTTATTTTATCGACGTAAACCTGGTGGCGGTGGTGGGCGAGGATTTCCCGGAAAAGCACGTGAATTTCCTCAGAATGAGGAGCATAAACCTCGACGGCCTCGAAAAGACCGGGGGCAAGACCTTCCGGTGGCAGGGCAAGTACGGCTACGCCCTCAACGAAGCGCAAACGCTCAACACCGAGCTCAACGTCTTCGAGCACTTCAGGCCCAAGCTCCCCGAGCACTACAGGGACGCCGAGGTCGTCTTCCTGGCAAACATAGACCCCGACCTCCAGCGCGACGTCCTGGAGCAGACCAAGGGCCCCAGGATAGTCGCCGCCGACACGATGAACTTCTGGATAGAGAGCAAGCGGGACTCCCTCATAGAGACCCTCAAGAGGGTCAACATACTCCTTATTAACGACAGCGAGGCCCGCCAGCTTACCGACGAGCCCAACCTCGTCAAGGCGGCGAGGAAGATAACCACCTACGGCCCCGACACCCTGCTCATCAAGCAGGGGGAGTACGGCGTGACCATGTTCAACAAAAACGGTATATTCATCGCCCCGGCATACCCCCTGGAGGCCGTCTTCGACCCCACGGGGGCGGGCGACACCTTCGCCGGCGGATTCATGGGGTACCTGGCCAACACCATGGACTTCTCCGACACCTCCCTCCGGAGGGCGGCGGTGATGGGAAGCGTCATGGCCTCCTTCAACGTCGAGGACTTCAGCCTAAACAAGATAAGGGAACTCGACTACAAGGAGATAGAGGCGAGGTTCAGGGAGTTCAAGCGGATCTCCCACTTCGAGGACATCTAAAACACGCTCCGAAGCCGGCTCAGCTCCTCACGGAGGCTCTGTTTTTCCTGCTGAAGCGCCCGCTTTTCCTGCATCAGCGGGGCAAGCTCGTCGCGCTTCTCCCGGAGGTCCTTTTCGAGCTTGGTCTTCTTGAGCGTATTTAGCTGGGCCCACTTTCTTTCCTGCGGGGGAAGGAACTCGAACCACTTCGCGGGGTCCCCGCCCTGGCTCCTGGCCTCGGCTATGCCCTTCTGGAAAAGGACCTCTATCCTGAGCCTCACGCGGTCGTACTCCTCCTCCATCTCCCGGTACTCCTCCTCCTCGAGGGCTATCTCGCGGAGCCTCCTGTCTATTTCGACAATACGCTTCTCGATCTCCTGCTGGGCCCCGGTGGTGTCCGGGGGCATCGGGGGCGGCTTCGGCGCCTCCCGGGGCCTCTCGGCCGGAGGGGGCCCGGCCTCCTCGGGCGCGAAGGAGCGGTCTCCCCTGCGGGCCTCCACTATCCTTTCCACCTCGCCGGAGGGTATCGCCACCATGCCCCCGGCGTAGCGGAAGATTATCCGGCCGTCCACTTCCCCGTAGCTGCCCACGCCCTTTATGACAGAGCCGTTTTTCAGGTGGATGTCGTACTGCGCCAGGGCCGGCGCCGCAAGGAGCAGGATAGAAATGATTAAAAGCGCCGCTCTCTTCAACGGTCCTCCTAAGGTTGATTCTAACACAGGGGAAGCAATATTACCGCCCCTCCAGGGCCTTCTTCAGCGCCTCGGCGGCCTTCCTGTTCATGCCCGGCGCCTCGGCCAGCTCCTCCACGCTGGCCCCCCGGATGGCCTCCAGGGTCTTGAAGCGCTTCAGTAGCCCGAGCCTCCTTTTCTTGCCTATGCCCCTTACGCTCTCCAGGGGGGACTCGAGCATGCCCTTGCCCCTGAGCTTCTTGTGGAAGCTTATGGCGAAGCGGTGGACCTCGTCCCTTATCTTCCTGAGAAGGAGCGACGAGGCGCTCCTGTCGTCGAGCCCCAGGGGCTCCTCGGAAAGCGTGGTGAAGGCGCGGTCGGGCTTCTTGGCCACGCTGGCCACGGCGGGCGGGTTTTCGAATTCCCCGAGGGCGCGCACCGCCGTCTCCAGGTGCCCCCTGCCGCCGTCCACCAAAAGGAGGTCCGGCCATTCCCCGAGGCTCCCGAGGGTCCTCCTTATGGTCTCGCGCATCATGGCGTAGTCGTCCATGCCCTCGACGGCCCTTATCTTCATGTGCCTGTACCGGTCTGTCCTGAAATCCCCCTCCTCCCACCAGACGAAGGCCCCCACGGCCTGGGCGCCGCCGATGTTTGAGACGTCGAAGGCCCCGATGCTCCGGGGCGGGCCCTCAAGCGAAAGCCTCTGGGCAAGCTGCGCGAGCACGGCGTCGCCGCCGGAGCCCCGCCTGCTCTCGTAGTGGAGCCGGGCGTTGCGGTCGGCCAGGCGCAGGAGTTCGCGCTCCTTTCCCCTCCGGGGCACGGCGACCCTCACGGCGCCGCCCCGCTGCCGCCGGAGCCAGGCCACGAGGGGCTCCGCGGACTCCGGCCTCACGTCGACCACTATCCTCGGCGGGGGGATAATGTCCTTTGCGTAGAACATCTCTATGAAACTGTGGTAGAGCTCCCCCGGCGAGATGACCCCGGCGTCCCGGAGGTAGAACTCCCTGGCGCCCACCATCACGCCGTTTCGGACGAAGAACACCTGGAAGGCCGCGTCGCCGTTCGTGTGGCAGCCTATCACGTCCAGGTCGCCCAGCTCCGGGGAGATGACCTTCTGCGACTCCCAGGCCCTCCCGAGCGCCTCCATCCTGTCGCGGATGCGCGCCGCGTCCTCGTAGCGCTCCTCGCCGGAGTAACGAGCCATCTTGGCCCTGAGCTCGTCGAGGAGGTCTCTTTTCTTGCCCTTGAGGAACATCACCACGTCCTGGACCTCCCTCATGTAGTCCTCCCTGCTTATCTTGCCGGGCGCGCAGGGGGCCGGGCAGCGCCCCATCTGGTACTGTATGCAGGGCCTCATGGGCCTGTCGAGGCGGTAGCGGCAGGGCCTCACCCCGAAGTTGCGCCTGATGAAGTCCAGGGCCTCGCGCATGCTCGACGAGGGCACGTAGGGGCCGAAGTACATGGCCCCGTCCCTGCGGACCTTCCTGACCACCTCCAGGCGGGGCCACTCCTCGTTCACCGTGAGCTTGAGGTAGGGGTAGCTCTTGTCGTCCCTGAGTATGACGTTGAACCTGGGCTTGTACTGCTTTATCAGGTTGGCCTCCAGGGCCAGGGCCTCGAGCTCGTTGTCGGTGACGATGTAGTTGAGGTCCTTAATGTCCCTGACCATGGCCTGCTTCCTGGGGTCAAGGTCGCCCGCCTTCTGGAAATAGCTCGATATCCGGCTCCTCAGGTTCTTGGCCTTGCCCACGTAGAGCACCCTTTCCCCGGGGCCGGTGAATATGTAGACGCCGGGCTTCCGGGGCGAGGAGGAGACCTTCTCCGAAAGGCGGGGCCTTTTCTTCGGAGACTTCTTCTTCCGGGGTTTTTGTTGCTTCGCGGCTTGCGCTGCCATGGCCGGCGCCGCTACTTCACTCTTTCCACGTCCGCGCCCAGGGCGCGGAGTTTGTCGTCCATGCGCTCGTAGCCCCTGTCGAGGTGGTAGAGCCTGTGCACCACCGAGGTTCCCCCGGCGGCCAGGCCCGCCAGGACGAGGGAGGCGCTGGCCCGGAGGTCCGTGGCCATCACCTCGGCGCCCTTGAGCGCCCTTACGCCCCTTACGGTGGCCACCCCGGCGTTGACGCTTATGTCGGCCCCCATCCTCCTGAGCTCGGCCACGTGCATGAAGCGGTTCTCGAAGATGTTCTCGTGGATGACGCTGGTGCCGTTGGCGATGCTCATCAGGGCCATGAACTGGGCCTGCATGTCCGTGGGGAAGCCCGGGTAGGGCATGGTCCTCACGTCGTTGGCCCGCGGCCTCTCGGGGCCCCTCACGCGCAGGCCCCCGTCCTCCGCCTCGAACTCCGCCCCCGACTCGCCGAGCTTGAGCATCACCGCCTCCATGTGCTCCGCCTCGGCGCCCATTATGAGGATGTCTCCCCCCGTGATGGCCGAGGCCGCCATGAAGGTGCCGCACTCTATCCTGTCGGGGATTACCTCGTAGCGGGCCGGCTGGAGGTCCTCCACACCCTCTATCTCTATGACGCTCTGCCCGGCGCCCCTTATCCTGGCGCCCATGGAGATGAGCATGTCGGCGAGGCTCGAGACCTCGGGCTCCCGGGCGGCGTTCTCCAGCACCGTGGTGCCCCTGGCCAGGGAGGCGGCCATCATGAGGTTCTCGGTGCCGGTGACGGTGGGGACGTCGAAGCATATGCGGGCGCCGGAAAGCCTCTTCGCCCTGGCCACCACGTAGCCCTCCTTGAGGGATATCTTGGCCCCGAGCCTCTCGAGGCCCAGGATGTGCAGGTCTATGGGCCTCGCCCCGATGGCGCAGCCCCCGGGGAGCGAGACCCTCGCCTGGCCGTGGCGCGCCACCAGGGGCCCCAGCACCAGGACGGAGGCGCGCATGGTCTTGACGAGGTCGTAGGGGGCCTCGAAGCTCCGCACCCCCGAGGCGTCCACCTCCAGGTCGCCGTTTGCAAAGCCGCAGCCGCCCCCGAGCCTGTCGAGGAGCCTGCACATCGTCCTTACGTCGGCCAGGTCGGGGACCCGCCCGAGGCGGCTCTTGCCCGGCGAAAGGAGCGTGGCGGCCATGGCCGGGAGGGCGGC
>JASFVA010000145.1:0-4665 GCA_050050055.1 Nitrospirota bacterium | reverse complement strand
CTCGCCACCATAGCGCGGGGGACGCCCGGTTTTTCCGGGGCCGACCTGGCAAACCTCGTCAACGAGGCCGCCCTGCTTGCCGCGAGGAAGTCCAAGACCAGCGTGGACATGGAGGACTTCGAGGAGGCAAAGGACAAGGTGCTCATGGGCGTGGCCAGGAGGAGCCTGGTCCTGAACGAGGAGGAGAAGACGAACACCGCCTACCACGAGGCGGGCCACGCCCTTGTGGCCAAGCTCACGCCGGGCACGGACCCAATCCACAAGGTGACCATAATCCCGAGGGGTAGGGCGCTGGGCTCCACCCAGCAGCTGCCGGTGGACGAGCGCTACACCCACAGCAAGGAGTACCTGGACAAGACCCTGACGGTGCTCCTGGGCGGCAGGGCCGCCGAAGAGATAGCCCTCAAGCACATGACCACGGGCGCCGGCAACGACCTCGAGCGGGCCACCGAGATCGCGAGGCGCATGGTCACCGAGTGGGGCATGAGCGAGAAGCTCGGCCCGCTGACGTTCGGCAAGAAGGACGAGCAGATATTCCTTGGCAGGGAGATAGCCAAGCACAAGGACTACAGCGAGAAGACCGCCGAGGCCATAGACGCAGAGGTCCACAGGATAGTCACCGATGCATATGAAACAGCCAAAAAGGTCCTGGCCGAGAACTATGAGCTCCTTGACAACTTCGCCAAGACCCTCCTGCAAAAAGAGACCATGACCGCCCGGGAGATCGAGGACATGATCGCCCAGTTCGGGCCCCACAGGCACGACGAGCCCCTGCCGGAAGAAACCCCCGCCAGCTGACCATGAAGCTCGCCTGGCGAGGTTACTCCCTGGACTTTTCCCGAAAGACCCATATCATGGGCATATTGAACGTCACGCCTGATTCGTTTTCCGACGGCGGCATCCACTTCGATAAGGCCCGTGCCATAGAAAGGGTCCGCCGCATGGTTGAGGAAGGCGCCGACATAATCGACATCGGGGGGCAGTCTACGAGGCCCGGCGCCGCTCAAATAGCTATCGAGGAGGAGATAGGGCGCACGGTGCCCGTCATCCAGGCCGTTGCGGGAGAGGTGGGGGTTCCCATCTCCATCGACACCTACCGTGCTGAGATCGCAAGAAGGGCCATAGAGGCCGGCGCCTCGATGGTCAACGACATAAGCGGTCTCAGATTCGACCGCGATATGGCCTCCCTCGTGGCCGACAAAGGCGTGCCCGTGGTCCTGATGCACATCAAGGGCACCCCCAGGGACATGCAGAAGAACCCCGTTTACGAGGCCCTCATCCCCGAGATAATGGATTACCTGAGGGAGAGCATCCGGATGGCCGAGGACGCAGGCCTGCCCCGCGGCATGGTCGTCGTGGACCCGGGCATAGGCTTTGGAAAGACCTTCGACCATAACCTCGAGATACTAAACAGGCTCGAGGACTTCACCATGCTTGAGAGGCCCGTTGCCGTGGGGCCTTCGAGAAAGGCCTTCCTGGGGGAGGTACTGGGCGGCGCGCCTGCCACGGAGCGCGTCTTCGGCACGGCGGCGGCCGTATGCGCGGCGGTGCTCAAGGGGGCCGGCATCGTCAGGGTCCATGACGTGAAAGAGATATCGGACGTGGTCAGGGTGGCGGACGCCATAAAAAGACAGAGCATTTCCTAACCGTACTAAGGCGGAGGGCCATAGATGGCTCTTGAGTTCGCTCGAACGATTGAAAAGGTATACGATCTGCTTCGGCGGGACAGGCCCGTGCGCGTCCGCATTCCCAAGGTGGGCACCCTGCGCATCGACCGCAAGCTGCCCTTCCTGTGCGTGTACCGGAGGCCCGCGGATTCAGAAGACGCCGGAACGGGCCGGCTGGTGAGGGCCGAGGCCTCGTACTTCATCGTATCGAACCCGCTGGCCCCCACCCCTTTCGTCAGGTACGTAGCCCGCTCAGTTGCCGAGACCCTTTCGAAGGAGTACGGCGCGTTTCTGATAATAGAGATATGGGCGGCGGAGTCGGCCCCGGCCGGCGGCGCTCCGGGCTTCAGGATATTCGCCCCCGGGGACCGGGAGTTTGCCGACACGGTGGAGGCTCTCAGGGAGGGGCTCGAGGGGATAAAGGTCCAGAAGCTCGAGGCCGGGGTCAAGGTGGCCACGAAGAGCCGTTTTCATCCCCCCGGGATGGTCTCCATCATAAAGGGCGGCGAGGCCCGGGCGATGCGATGCTACAGGGTGGGCATAGAGGTGGCCCCCATTTACCGGAGCGGCGACGGCAGGACTCTCTATCCCCTTGTCCTGGGCTCGCTCAGAAGGGGCTTTTCGAGGGCCCTCAAGAAGACCTTTCACCAGTTTTCCAAAAGCCATACCACCCACGTCTCCCCCAGCTACCACGCCCTCGGGCCGAGGGCCCTAGTTAAGGCCGTCTGGGAGGTGGACAGGAGGCTCGCGGACATCGGCGACTCCTTCGATTTCCTCCTTCAGGCGACCCCGGTCAACGTCGACGAGGCCTGGAAGCGATTCCGGCGGGCAAAGTACAGGAAGGAGCCGGTGTTCCGCTACAGGCAGCTTCCCATAGACCCGTCCCTTTCCAAGCGCCTGCTTTTCCAGATACCCGTGGAGAAGGTGGAGGACATAACGCTCGAGCGCCTGTTCCACGAAAAGCAGATGGAGCTCGACCAGAAGCTGACCATGCTCATGAACATCGGGACGGTGCGCTTCTTATATGGAAGCATGCAGCTCTACGGAAAGATGCCCCCCTCCCTCCTGCGCGCTGCCGGGGGACTGCTCGACGGGATACCGGCGAAGAGGCGCAACCACAGGGGAACGGGCGGGGGCTCCATCGACGCGAGGGCCTTCGCGGGCCTCGCCCGGAAGGAGATACGCCTTTACAGGCGCAAGTACCCCGCCTTCAGGGCCGAGGTCCAGGTCAGGGACGACCTCTTTTCGGGGCTCATGGCCGCCCGGGGAAGGCTCCTGGTGGGCAAGGACCTGAGGGTGCCCGAGTCGCGCGTGGAAGGCCTCCTGAGCCACGAGGTGGGCACCCACCTCCTTACGTATTTCAACGGCCGGGCGCAGCGCTTCCACCAGCTTTACACCGGCCTTGGCAATTACGACGAGCTTCAGGAGGGCCTCGCCGTCCTCAGCGAATACCTCACCGGCGGGATCTCCGCTCCGAGGCTGAGGACCCTCGCGGCCCGGGTGCTTGCCGTGGAGCGGCTGGTCCAGGGGGATTCCTTCGTCGGGGTCTTCGAGATGCTCGTCCAGCGGTACGGGTTCGGAAAAAAGGCGGCCTTCCAGATAGCCATGCGCGTCTTCCGCGGCGGCGGCCTCACGAAGGACGCGCTCTATTTACAGGGGCTCCTCGAGCTACTAAAA
Organism: Nitrospirota bacterium; assembly: GCA_050050055.1. GTDB lineage: Bacteria > Nitrospirota > Thermodesulfovibrionia > Thermodesulfovibrionales > JdFR-86 > JARRNG01. Next base: position 1,321 of record JASFVA010000145.1, on the reverse strand, counting down.
TTCATAGGCAAGGGGGGAGAGATAGACGACCTCTTCGTGGGAAAGATCGCCACCCACCACGTGCCCCTAATCAGGGAGCTGACGTGGCGGAGGGCCCTGGTGCCCATGCCCCTGAGGCCGAGGTTCCTGGACGGCAGGGACGCCAGGCGCAGGCTCGAGGTCCTGCGCGGCGCCGGGGGCTCGATGAACCCCGTAGTGGACCAGGGCCTGGGCCGAGAGGACCTCTCATGAAACTGGCCTTTTACGTTAACGACATTAAACTAGAGGAGAGGAACTACACCACCACCCGGATGGCCATGGCCGCCGTGGGGATGGGACACGACGTCTGGTACGTCGACGCCGAAGGGTTCTCCCTTTCCCAGGACGACGTGCTCCACGCGCGGGCCAAGGCCGTGCCCAAGAAGAAGTACAAGTCCGGGGATTCTTTTATGAGGGACCTTCAGGGCAGGGCGGCCAAGAGGGAGCGCATCACGGCCGACGACCTGGACGTGCTCTTCCTGAGGAGCGACCCCTCCCTCGACACGGGCACCGCGTTCTGGCGGCAGAGCGTGGGCATCGATTTCGGCCGCCTGGCCATGAGGCGGGGGGTGATAGTCCTAAACGACCCCATCGGCCTCTACAAGGCCATGAACAAGATGTACTTCCAGCACTTTCCGGCCGAGGTCAGGCCGGCCACCCTGATAACGCGCGACGGGGCCGACATGAGGGCCTTCGCGAAGGAGTTCGGCACCGTGGTGCTCAAACCCCTCCAGGGCTCGGGGGGAAAGAACGTCTTTCTGGTCCGCCCCGAGGACAGGCCGAACATCAACCAGATAATAGAGGCCATCAGCCGGGACGGTTACGTGGTGGCGCAGGAATACCTCAAGGGGGCCGAGGAAGGCGACATGAGGCTTTTCCTGGTCAACGGGCTGCCCTTCAGGTACAAGGGAAAGTACGCTGCCTTCCGGCGCGTGCGCTCCGGCGGCGACCTGAGGAGCAACATCCACGCCGGGGGGAAGCTGGCCAGGGCCACGGTGGACAGGGCGGCCCTGAAGATAGCCGAGATGGTCAGGCCTAAGATAGTCCTGGACGGCATGTTCATGGTCGGCCTGGACATCGTGGGCGACAAGCTCCTGGAGATTAACGTCTTCAGCCCAGGCGGGCTCAGGAGCGCCCAGAGCATGGAGGGCGTGAACTTCTCCCGGGAGGCCGTGCGCCTGCTCGAGCGCAAGGTGGAGTACGTGGAGTTCTATCACAGGAATTTCGACAACGTGGAGATAGCCACGCTTTAGTTCGGTTGAGAGATGGCCAAGAAAACCGTGCAATGGACCATAACCGAGGG
>JASFVA010000144.1:0-4686 GCA_050050055.1 Nitrospirota bacterium | reverse complement strand
GTAGCCCCCGGCCAGGTCGATGTACTCGGAGACGCCCCTCTCCCCGCCGTAGACAAAGGCGGCCTGGTTGTACACTGAGCCTATGACCTGTACGCTCTTTGGATTCCGGGGGACCGAGAGCGTGTCGCCGCTCTCCAGCTCCAGGTCGTGGGCGCTCTGCCTGAGCCTCTCGGGTTCGTCGAGCCTTATGGCAATTCTGCCCGTGGCCTTGCTCTCCTTGAGCTTGTCTACGAATTTTTTCTGCTGCTCTATCTTGTATTCCGTGATCTCCGCCTCTTCGGGGCTGATGGCGGACGCCGTCTCCGCCACGCCCTTCCCGAGCAGTTCCCGCTCCAGCCTTTCGACCATCTCGTCGAGCCGCTCCTGCTGCAGCTTCCTGACCCTCTCCCTGGCGAACACCGCGCCTCTGAGATACGCCTCCTCCGTGAAGCCCCCCGCTCGCTCTATCACCGAGGAGAGCTTCTCTCCCTTCCTCACCACGTAGGTGCCGGGAAACCTGACCTCCCCTCGAATCTCCACTGTCTGGGGGCTGTCCCATTCGGGCACCGTCCTCACAAAGAGGTGGTCGTCCGGCTCCAGCCGGACGTCGTGGCCGCCGTCCCCGTCGATTGCCGCGGCGAGGTCTATGTTCATCGTTTCGACCCCGGGGCCTTCGTCGGTCGGCGTGGTCCTCACCAGCTCGGCCTCCTTCAGATAGGCGTAGTGTTTCGGCCCGCCGGCGATGTTTATAAGCTCGCTAACCGTTATCGCCTCGAAATACGGGTAGTCGCCGGGCCTGTTCACCGCCCCCGTTATGCTTACGTGTCTTTCCTCAGCCATCTCCCAGGAGTCGAATATCATCACCGTGTCCCCGGGCCTGAGCGGCGCGTCCTCATCCGGCTCGCCGCCGAAGACCGCCTTGCGGAAGTTGAACGTCATCGTCTCCTCGAGAAAATCGGGGGGCCTTCTTCTCACTATGAGCCCTTTTTCGAGGTAGGACTCCTGGAACCCCGGCCTCGCCAGTCCGCCTGATACGTTTATGAGGTCGCTCACCCTCATGTTCTCGAAGTAGGGATAGGATCCGGGCTTGTTGACCGCCCCCTGTACCTTCAGGGTTTCCCTGGGCATCATATCCCACTTGTTGTATATCTTAAGCGTGTCGTGGGGCCGAAGGAGCTTGTCCTCGGAGGCGTCCCCTTCGAAGACCGCCCTGTAGAGGTTGAAGGGCACGAGCTCGGTATGGTGGTCGGGCGGCACCAGCCTTCTTATCAGCGCGAGCTCCATGAAGGTCTCCGGCAGGAGGTCCTTGGCCGGCTCCTCCAGTATGTCGCTTACCCTCATCCCCTCGACCCACTGGTACTGTCCCGGCCTCGCCACGTTGCCCTCCAATGTGACGGCGTTTACAACCGCGTCGCTTATGGGAAAGACCTTGACGACGTCGCCGTCCCTGAGGGCCGTGCCGTCCTCCTCTCCGAGCTCCTTGATGTTCACGTCCAGGATAATCTTGACCTCGTTTTGAAAGACCCTTTCCACCTGTACCCTCTGCAGGTAGCCCGTGGCGGTTATCCCACCGGCCACCTCGATTATGTCCGTCACGCTCACGGGCCCCTTTATTTCATATATGGCGGGCCTGTTGACGCTGCCCGCCACGCCCACGAACCGGCCGGCCGGGGGGATGAATATAACGTCCTCGGGCATGAGCCTCACGTCGCCGCTCTTGTCGCCCTCGAGCAGGAAGCCGTAGAGGTCGAAGTGGGCGACGGTCTCGCCGTTTCTTTTTAACTGGATGTCCCGCATCGTCCCGGTCTTCGACGGTCCCCCGGCCACGAAGAGGGCGTTTACGAGGGTGGAAAGCGACGATATCGTATAGGCCCCGGGCCACTGGGCGTTTCCCACCACGTAGACCCTGATGGTCCTGAGCGCCCCCATGCTCACGCTCATCTGGTACCCCGTGTACAGCTTCGACATCTCCTTGTCGAGGAGCCCCTTAAGCTCCTCGAAGGTAAGGCCGGCCACCCCGAAGGTGCCCACGCGGGGGAGGGAGATGTTCCCGTCCCGGTCGACGGCGACCTTCCAGTTTCCCTCGATGCCGCCCCATACCGCGACCTTTATCTCGTCGCCGGGCCCCAGGACATAGCCCGGCCCCACGGGGACCTGCTCCACGGGGGCGAAGGTGGAAGGCGGCTCCGCGAAGAGGTCGTAGCCGAACTGCCTGATGTCGGTGGAGACCCGGCCGGCCGTCCCCTTGCCGGACATGAACTCCTCTGTCTTCGACGGCTCCCGCCGGGCGGGCCTCGTCTCATGCCCGCCTCGCTCCCGGAGCTCCGCGCCGGCATCGCCCTCCGCTCCGGCATCGCCCTCGGCGCCCCCAGCCTGCTCGAGGATCCTGGATATCGCCTCGGGAGGCAAGTCCTCGGTGGAAATTTCTTCCGGGGAGATCCTTTCCCGAGATATCTCCTCGGGGGACATGCCCCCGGGACTCGCACCTTCCGCCGCCTGTGCGTAGGCCGCCCCCGGCAGCGTGGACATCAGCGCCAGGAAGAAAATGAATCCCTTGATATGGTCCATATCGCCTTTCGCCTTAATGATTAATGTTTGTAAGCGTATCGGCGGAAACATCGCCGCTGCTTCGCGCATCATGTCTCTCGGGGCCGTCTCCGTAATATTCCCCGTACCACCGGACGAAACGCTCCAGCCCGGCTTCTATGGGGGTGCGCGGCCTGAAACCGAAGTCCCTGGCCAGGTCGTCGACCTCCGCCATGGTGGCCAGGACGTCGCCCGGCTGCATGGGGAGCATGTTCAGCCTTGCCTCCCGGCCGAGGCATTTTTCGAGGACCCTTATGAACGTGATGAGCTCCACGGGGTCGTTGTTCCCTATGTTGTAAAGCCTGTAAGGGGCCGGCCCCGCGGCCCGGTTCGAGGCCGCCCTGCGCCCCCGTTTTGCGGGCCGGGGGGGCCTCTCCATTATCCTCAGCACGCCTTCGACGACATCGTCGATGTAGGTGAAGTCCCTCTGCATGCGGCCGTGGTTGTACACGTCGATGGGCCTTCCCTCCGTGATGGACCGCGTAAAGGAGAAGTAAGCCATGTCCGGCCTTCCCCAGGGGCCGTAGACCGTGAAGAACCTGAGCCCCGTGCAGGGCAGGCCGTGGAGGTGGGAATAGGCGTGCGCCAGGAGCTCGCCGGCCTTTTTCGTCGCTCCGTAGACCGATGCCGGATGGTCGGCCCTGTGGCTCACCGAGAAGGGGACCCTGTCGTTAATCCCGTAGACCGAGCTCGAGGAGGCGAAGACCAGATGGCCGACCCCGCCCTTCGCGCAGCCCTCCAGGACGTTAAGAAACCCCGCCACGTTGCTCTCCAGGTAGGCGTGGGGATTCGCCAGGGAATACCGAACTCCCGCCTGGGCCGCGAGGTTCACGGCTACGTCGAAGGATTCCTCCGAGAAGACGGCCTCCATCTCCTCCCTGTCGCAGATGTCCGACTCCAGGAAGCGGAAGCGTGGATGTCCGGCCATCCGGCGGAGCCGCGCCGCCTTGAGGCCCACGTCGTAGTAGTCGTTGAGGTTGTCGATGCCCACCACCGTGTCCCCCCGACCGAGGAGCCTCTCGCACAGGTGAAACCCTATGAACCCCGCCGCCCCCGTAACCAGCACCCTGCTCATCGCGGAATTTCCTCCGTCCGTTTCCTTTTCCGGCATCCCTGCTCCCCGCAAGGCCCGGTCTTCTTATCGACCTTCATCTTGATGGATTGCATGGCAGGCTCCCTCCACCTGTTGTTCACCCCGGCCTTTCGAATTCCCGGGTAACCCCTGAAAGCGTCCCGGCGCCTCCCGCCCGGGATTCTGAGGCCCCTCGCGGTCATGCACCCTCATTGCCCGGGCGGCCGAGAGACGCTCTTTGTGTGTCGCCGGGGCCGGTCCCGGGCCCCCTTGGCATGGCTCCCTGCGTAAGCACCTGTCTCCGGCATGGAATTCCGATAACGTTCAGGCGGGGCTCGGTCATAAGAGTCGGTTTCGAGAGCGGGCTACCGCCGTTGACTGCCGGGACGTCAGCCCTTCAAATTCCCGTCCTTGAACTTCCAGCCCAAGCATTTGTTACTGAGGGCTGCGAACCCTTAGAACGCCGAAAGGGTTGAGAAGCGTCCCCCGATTACAACCCTCACGAGCGGTGACTATAATCCTACGCCTACAACCAGCATTTGTCAAGTCCCTTTCCTCCGTGTCAGGCGAAGGCTCCGAAATTACTGAATTATTATATTATATCAGCATGATGCAGCAAGCATTTGCCGAGCTTAACACTACTTGTAGATAGTATATGCTTTAAAGTGGCCCGCCCAGGAGGTGAATTTGAGGGCCGGAGCGATGATGGTTAGGCGAGGACTTATACTACTTTAAGGAGCATGGACCGGGGGCCTCCCGAAGGGGAACCGGCCCTGGGGCGGGGGTGGAGCGGGGAAAGACCCGTTGGAATCCCTTAAATAAGGTGATTCGAAACATACCCTTCACACGCTGTAAGGCCTAGAGAACTAAGAAGCTCCAAATATGACTTTATGAATTTATTGAAGGCGGGATCGATATTATGCTTCCAAGATACTGTTCGTGATTTCATGCTGAATTATAGCTTTTTCAATGATTCCATCTACTGCCAAACAATTTTATTCTTGAGAAAGATGATTAAATTCTGAATGATTAATCTGAATATTCTCTTG
>JASFVA010000143.1:0-4715 GCA_050050055.1 Nitrospirota bacterium | reverse complement strand
GTTTTTTCGACGAGTTAGTAAACCGCCCGCACCGGCGCCACCGCGGGGCCAGCCGGGGCAGGCAGGGCGACGATTATCGCATCGCGGAACCGCCCGGGAGGGGGCTCGCGAAAAGGGCAACTCGGAAGGCTGGGGGCTCTGCTCGGCCCTACCCGGCCCCCTTGGGCTTGGGCTTGCAAACGGGGCAGTAGGGCTCTCCAAGCTCGAGGGGACAGACGTGGCCGCATTCGGGGCAGCACACGCACTGGTCCTTGGGCTTCTTGCAGACAGGGCATGTCTCGTCATTTTCCATGCCCTATTATACTACCGCGGCGGGAGCCCGACAAGCCGGAAAACATGTTCTCCGGGCCCTGTTCTCGTGATGTCAATGGCTACTTTTCTTTGGCAAGGTGTGGGGGGCCTTGTACGCTCCAATAGATAGACGTAAGGTCGGGTCTGCGTTCCGTGCGTGCAGGGGGAGACAAAGGGCCCGGGAATGTCCCAGCCCTCGATATGAAATCCTCTGAACCGGGTGTTGAAAATCGCCGCTATCTTTTACCGAAGAGGAGGCCCCCTTGCCGCGGGGGGCTATTCTTGGGCATGTTCCACCACATGTTCTTGCCGCAGTACCTCGGACGCGACGCGTCTCTTCGCCTCTCCGGCACCCTGCAGAAGTTGCAGTTCTTCAGGCAACTTCTGCACCGGAACGCGTCCACCCTACATTCCAGACAAAGACAACTCGCTTCCATGGCATACTCCTTTTCCCTGACCGGGTCCATGATTTCGACTGCCGGGCAACCCGGTAAAAAGAATCCGCCGGCCATACCGACCTCTATGCCACTCTGAGTAGTATTTATTATACCCCTTCCCGCAGCAATTGCAAGAGGTTTTTTTGCTGCCGAACTAATGTTCCGGTTGTAGGCAAAGAGGGAGTTGGTTCGAATCTCTGATTATTTATCGGGCGGATATGAGGATTATGAAGAGGTCTGGCCCGTTTCGGACCGGCCGGCCCTCGAAATTATAAGGCCGACGGCCGAGGTAATAATGAGGAGTATTCCGAGGAACCTGAGCATCGGGACGGCGCCGTAGTTGCACGGCATCTGCGCGCTCGGGCAGTAGCCCAGAACATGGGGCGTCGCAATCACGACCACGCCCGTCACGAGGGAGACGAGCATGAGCCACCTCAGGGCCTCGACGCCCCTGGAAAAGAACGCCCCCACCCCAATGGATATCACTATGGCCCCGGTGAACATCTCGGCCCTGCCCATGAAGCCGCAGTCCATGGGACTCTTGCCCGCGAATTCGCAGACGGGCAATATGAAGCGGGGCGAAAGCGTCGTCAGAAGCCCGAGGGCGAATATTATGGCCCCCACGACCTTGTTTTTCGTCACTGGTCCAGCTCCTCCACCACGCCGTGGGTCATTCTTATCTTTCTGGTCGCTCCCCCGGCGAGCTCGGAACTGTGGGTCACGAGGATGAAGGTTATGCCCTTTTCGGAGTTGATCTTCTTAAGTATGCTCATCACCTCGGCCTCCGTCTCCTCGTCCAGGTCTCCCGTGGGCTCGTCGGCGAGTATGACCTCCGGCTCGTTCATCAAGGCCCTGGCGATGGCCACCCGCCTCTGCTGGCCGCCGCTCAGCTGTCCAGGATAGGCGCCGAGCTTGTCGCCCAGGCCGACCATCTCGAGATATCGCTCGGCCTTTTTCTCCCTGTCCGTGGACCTTTCGGAGCTGAATATGGTGGGCAGGAGGAGGTTTTCCTTGGCCGTGAGCACGGGCAGCAGGCTGGCGAACTGGAAGATATACCCCATCCTGTCGGCCCTGTAGGCGGCGAGGCCATCGTCGTCGAGGGCGTAAACGTCGACGCCCTCGAAATAAACCTGGCCGGAAGTGGGCTTCAGTATGCCGCCCAGAATCGACAAAAGCGAGGTCTTGCCGGAACCGGAGTGCCCGATTATGGAAAGGTACTCGCCCTTGTTTATGTCAAGGCTGACGCCCTTGACAGCGTCTATCACGTTTTCGCCGAGCTTGTATGTCTTGGTAACGTCCCTTACCTGTATGTGCAACCCTATATCTCCTTCAGCGCGGTAAGCGGCTCCAGCTTCTTTATCCGGATTATAGACGACAGAGCTCCCACGACGCAGATGCCCACGCCCACCGCGAGGCCGAGGAGACTGATCTCGATTCGCTCCACGAGGGTAAGCGACGCCGCCACGTCCCTGAGGAGCGTAAATATCTTGGACAGTGTGAGCGAAAGGTAATTGCCCACCACTATGCCGAACACGCTGCCCGAGACGCCGAGCATGAAGACCTCGAGCACGAACATCCATACTATATGGGAGCCGCGCGCACCGATGGCCCTCATTATTCCGACCTCCCTGAAGCGCTCGTTGACTATCGCCGTGAAGATGGTCCAGGTGAGGAACACCGAGAGCACCGACGCCAGTATTATCGTTATCAAGAAGACCTTGTTTATGTCCTTCAGCGTGGCGATTATATCCTTGCCGATGTCGCTGCGGGTAGTGACGTCCACCTTGAGTATGGCGTTTTCGATGTCCCTGCCCACCTGTTCGGGGTCGTATCCCTCCTTGAGCTTCACGAAGATCAGCGAGATCTGCCCCTTCTGCAGCGGGGACTGGCCCTTTTCCACGATATCCTTCACGTTTTCCTCCGTCACGAATATCGCGTTGTCGAGGCCCGTGCCGGTTTTCTCGAGCACGCCCACGATGTCGAACTTCGTGCCGAAAAGGACGCTGCTTTCCACGTCCAGGAGCCCCAGGTTCTCCTGGGCCTGGTAGCCGAGTATTGCCTCGCCCTTTTCGAGCTTCCTACCCAGAGTTTTCTGAAGCCAGGGCTTCACTATGAAGTCGGAGTCCTGGTTGAACGCCACGACCTTTGCCGCCGGTATGTCGCAGCAGACCCCCAGTATGGTCTCGAGGTACGTCTGGTGCGTAGTCTCGTCCACTCCCTCGACCTTAATGACTTCCTTTTCGAGGTCCTTGTCCATGTAGAAAGTCTTGACATTAGTCTCCAGGAGCACCTCTTCGGCGTATTCCCTGGCCCCCATGGGGACGACCAGGATGTCGGCCCCCAGGCGGTTCGAGGCCCTCTCCAGGCTGGCCCCCACGCTAACGATGAAAGAGGACCCGAAGACAAGGATCGAGACCAGGAGCCCTATCGAGACTACGAGCACCGCGGACCTGAAGGACTTCCTCTTCAGGTTCTTCAGGGCCACGTTTAGAATTCCGAACTTCACGGCGCTCCTTTCATAAAAAAAGGGTGTTTCCCCCTTATGATAAGGGGGAAACACCCATAAATTCAAGTCCTTTTAAAAGCCGCCTAGTCCCAGTTGACGTCGGCGCCGCAGAGGACAGCGTTTCCGCCAAGGCCGATGTTGGTGTGGCAGCCCAGACAAACCGATGAAGGGTTGCCCACCACGGTCTTCTCCTCTATGTCATAGAGCTGGAGCGCGCCGTCCGTGACCTGGGCCTGCTCGCCCTGCTCAAGGGGGTTGGCCACCTTGGTCCTGAGGGTCAGGATGGCGTACTTGCCGTCAGGGGTCGAAATGGCGTCGTGGTTCTGACCGGCCTCCATGAGCTCCTCGTCCACCAGGTCGAGGGTCTTGCCGTCGAGGAGGTAGAACCTGTCGGCTCCGGACTGAAGCAGGTACTTGCCGTCGGGGGTAAAGTCCTGCCTGAAGGTCAGGGTCTTGCCAGGCGTGCCGGTTATCTTGTTCTTGGCGATAACCTTGGCCTTGCCCTTCTCCAGCGCCTTGAGGTCGAGCATCAGCATGTCGATGTTGCCCGTGGGCTTGCCATCGGACTTGCGGTTAACGGTGACGGCGAACTTCGACATGTCTTCGTTGTTGGTGCCGTGGTAGAAGAGGGTCTCGCCGGGCTTGTAGTCGAGGAACACCCTGTGCTTGAGATCGAGGTCGTCCTTATCGAATACGTCGATATAGGCCTCGTCGGTCATCGTCACAGGGATGTAGTACTTCTTGGTCTGTCCGGAAGCGCAGTACAGGGCTCCGGTCCAGGTGGCCCTGTCGTCGAGGGTAACGGCCTTGTCCATGAGCTTCTCGCCGCTCTTGAGGTCGGAAAGGCCCACGTGAACCGCCCTGTCTCCGGCGGACTCGTCGATCTTGTAGGTCGACCAGTACATCTTGGTCCTGTCGTTTACGTCAATCCTGGGGTCGTGAGTCGGATGCGTCTTCTTGTTGCCGATTACAATCCTGTTCAGGCCCAGAACCTTGATAGGGTTTGCGACATCGGCAGGGTCTATGGAAACCTTGGCCGCCGAGAAGTGGCCGCCCATGCCGGCCACGTAAATGGTGCCGGTGTAGACCGTGGTTTCCTTGTGTTTGGCTATGGCGGCAGGCGTCTCCGTATCGACCGTCGTGTAGGACAGATAGACCGCGAAGACGAGCAGCATGCATACCGCGATTGCTAATACTTTTCTCATAGTTTCTCCCCGTTTTTATTTAGTTTAAACTTAAGAGACTTTACCAATCTCTCGCAACTACCCCCCTTAGCATCACCTCCTTCTCGGGTGCGATTGGATTAGTGGATTATAGCGCGAAAAACGCTCATAATCAACTTCAAATTAAGGCTTTAGAACACCTATAACCTCAAATAGACGCGGTGAAATAACCGGGGCTGCATTGCGCCTGGTAACGGCATTGACCAGGGTCAAAAAAAGAGGAGGAAAGCTCAATAGGCTATGACGGCGTCGTACTCG
>JASFVA010000142.1:0-4780 GCA_050050055.1 Nitrospirota bacterium | reverse complement strand
GGCGAACGTGGTCTATAATCTCGAGGAGGCGGAGATAACCGACGTGGGCCCGACGGCCTCGCAGATCATACTGGACCAGGTCGGGAAGAGGTTGACCAGCAGCATCTCGCCCAGCATAATAAGGGACTCCAGGAACAATTTCCTCGACCCCAGCAGGGGGTCGAGAACCAGCCTCGTCGTGAACTTTGCCGGCCTGGGGGGCGACAACAAGTTTGTGAAGGGCGTTCTGGATTCCCAGTGGTTTTTCCCCGTCACCGAGAGGACGGTCCTGGCCATAAGGGGCCGGTACGGCCACGCCACGGGATACGGCGGCGAGGAGGTGCCCCTCTACGAGAGGTTCTATGTCGGCGGCATCCATACGATCAGGGGGCTCGACTTCGGCGAGGGCGGCCCGAGGGACGACACCGGCGAGGTCATCGGCGGCCTGAACATGGTCATCTTGAACACGGATTTTGTCTTCCCCCTTATCCCGAGCATCAACCTCAAGGGCGTCGTTTTCTCGGACGTGGGATCGGCCTACGACAACAAGTTCGAGGAGCTGCGCTACACCGCCGGGGCCGGGGTGAGGTGGATATCGCCCGTGGGCCCGATAAGGATCGAATGGGGATACAACATAGACCCCAAGCCGGACGAGGCTGGGAGCAGGGTCGAGTTCGCACTGGGGACGTTCTTCTGATGCCCCGGGGGGCAGCAGGGAAGAATCCAAAATCGAGAAGGAGCGAAAGGAAGCTGTTATGAGAAAAATACTCACTGTGGTTTTCGTCCTGGCGCTTTCAGCGAGCGCGTTTGCCCAGGACGGCATGAAGATAGGGTTTGTGGACATGCAGCGGGCCCTCAACGAATCCGAGGCCGGCAAGGTGGCCAGGGTGGAGCTCGAGGAGGCGGTAAAGGAGAGGCAGGGCGTAATCAGCGAGAAGATGGCCATGAGGGACAAACTCGTCGCGGAGCTCGAAAAACAGTCCGTCGTCCTCTCGGAGGAGGCCCGCAAGCAGAAGCAGGCGGAGCTCGCGACGCTCAGCCGCGAGGTCGAGCGCATGGTCGAGGAATCCAATGCCGAACTTCAGAAGCGGCAGAGGGAACTCGAGACAGAGATAGTCAGGGACCTGGACTCCATAATCACCACGATTGGCAAGCAGGGCGGTTATACCCTCATATTGCCCGCCGAGATAATCCTCTACTCCGTGGAAGGCCTCGAAATCACCGGCCAGGTCATCGACAGGCACAACGCCCTCTACAAGGCGAAGCAGGGAGAGGGCGTAGAGGGCTCGGAGGAATAACCGGAGCGATTCCACCAGTGAAAGTCGCCGACTTAGCCAGGCTTCTGGGAGGCGATCTCAGGGGCGAGCCGGACCGGGAAATCGTCGGGGCGGCCGGCCTCGAGGACGCCGGCGAGGGCTACGTAAGCTTCGTGGCCGACAAGAAGGGCCTGCCCCTGGCGGTTAAGAGCCGCGCCTCATGCTTCATCGTGGGCGAGTTCATGGAAGGCCTGGACGCCCCCCAGATCAGGGTCGAAAACCCGCAGCTGGCCTTTGCCCGGGTTCTTGGGCGCCTCTACGCCGCTATACGCCCTCCGGCGGGAGTCCACGAGCTGGCCTTCGTGGCCGAGGGCGCCGCGGTGCCCCCGGACGCCTCGGTGGGGGCCTTCGCTTACATCGCGGCGGATGCGGCCATCGGGGCCGGGACCGTGGTATACCCGGGGGTGTTCGTGGGGGAGGGCGCTAAGGTAGGCCGGGATTGCCTTTTATACCCCAACGTTGTAATCCGGGAAGGCGTGACGATCGGCGACCGCGTGATAATACATCCGGGCGCCGTGATAGGGGCGGACGGCTTTGGGTACTTCCCGCACGAGGGAAGGCATGCCAAAATGCCCCAGGTGGGGGGCGTGGTCATAGGCGACGACGTGGAGATAGGCGCCTGCACGGCCATCGACAGGGCGACGACGGGCAACACGGTGATAGGCAACGGCACGAAGATAGACAACCTGGTGCAGGTGGCCCATAACGTCACCATAGGCGAGCACTCCATCGTGGTCTCGCAGGCGGGCATCGCCGGAAGCTGCAAGATAGGAAGCGGCGTCGTCCTCGGCGGCCAGACGGGGCTTGCCGACCACCTCACGATAGACGACGGCGTGATGCTCGCCGCCCGCTCGGGCGTCATGCACGACCTGAAGAAGGGGGTCTACGCCGGGGCCCCGGCGGTCCCGAGGAGGGATTTCATGAGGGCCACGAGCTACTTCTTCAAGCTGCCGGAGCTCGCCGCCAAGATAAAGGCTCTGGAAGAGAAGCTTGCCAATATCGAAAGGAGTCGCGGAGATGATTGATGTTAACGAGCTCAAGAACTACATTCCCCACAGGTTCCCTTTCCTTCTCGTCGACAGGGTGCTGGAGGTGGAGAAGTCCAAGAGGGTCGTGGGGATAAAGAACGTCAGCGCTAACGAGCATTTCTTCGAGGGGCATTTCCCCGGCAACCCCATAATGCCCGGGGTGCTCATCATCGAGGCCCTGGCCCAGACGGCGGGCATACTGACCAACGTCTCGGCCGACAAGAAGTTCAAGGGCGTCTATTTCATGAGCATCGAGAAGGCCAAGTTCAGAAAGCCCGTGGTGCCGGGTGACCAGTTGAGGCTCGAGGTGGAGCTGGTGAAGCAGCGGAACACGGTGCTGAAGTTCTCGGGGCTCGCGAAGGTGGACGACAAGGTGGTCGCCGAGGCCGATTTCACGGCCATGATGACCGACATGGAGGAATGATGGCAACTGATGTCGACCCCACCGCGATAGTGGGCGAGGGAGTGGAGCTCGGCGAGGGCGTCTCGGTAGGCCCTTACTGCGTCCTGGGCAAGGGGGTCAAGATAGGCAGGGGCACGAGGCTCCTCTCCCACGTCTCCGTGGAGGGACGCGCCGAGATAGGCGAGGGCTGCTCCGTCTTCCCCTACGTCTCCATAGGCTTCGCCCCCCAGGACGTGAAGTACAAGGACGAGGACACCTCCGTGCGGATAGGCAACAACAACGTGATCCGCGAATACGTCTCCATACACAGGGCCTCCGTGGGAGGCAGCGGGGTCACCGTCATCGGCGACGACAACTTCCTCATGAACTACGTCCACGTGGCCCACGACTGCCACATCCACAACCACGTGGTGGTGGCAAACAGCGTGGCCTTCGCCGGCCACGTGGCGGTGGAGGACTACGCCTTCATAGGCGGCTTCACCGGCGTCCACCAGCACGCCCGCATCGGGGCCTACGCCATGGTGGCCGCCATCACGCGCCTCTCCATGGACGTGCCTCCCTACGTCATGGTCAAGGGGACCGAGAAGGCCCGCCTCTTCGGCCTCAACGTGGTGGGCCTCAAGAGGCGCGGCTTCAGCGAGGAGACCATAGGCGAGCTCAAGTCCGCCTACAAGATCCTCTTCAGGGACAAGCTCTCGCTCAAGGACGCCATGAGGAAGATACAGGAGGAGCTTCCCTACACCGACGAGATAAAGCGCCTCATCGAGTTCATCCAGCAGAACAAGCGCGGCATCTGCCGGTAGATGAAGGGCCTGGGACTCATCGCCGGGCAGGGGGACATGCCCCGGGCCATAGCCCTCGAGGCCAGGAGGCAGGGCTACCGCGTCGTGGCGGCGGCCCTCAGGGGCCTGGCCGACGAATCCATAGGGCGGCACGCCGACGCCGTCGAGTGGTTCAAGGCCGGCAAGGTGGGCGCCATCATAAAGTTCCTCAGGGCCAACGGGGCCCAGGAGGCCCTCTTCGCGGGCAAGTTCCCCAAGGACCTTATCGTGAGGGGCACGCTTTCGCCCGACCTCAGGCTCTTCAAGTTCCTCTTCAACCTCAGGGACAGGGGGGACGACACCATCCTAAACTCCGTGGCCAGGGAGCTCGCCCGCGACGGCATAAGGCTCCTGGACATGCGCGACTTCTGCCGGGAGATGCTCGCCCCCGAGGGGCCCCTCACCCGCAGGAGGCCTGGCAGGGACGAGTGGCGGGACATAAGGTACGGCTTCGGGATAGCCAAGGGCGTGGGCAGGCTCGAGATAGGCCAGACCGTGGTGGTCAAGGACCGGGCCGTGATGGCCGTGGAGGCCGTGGAGGGCACCGACGAGGCCATCCTTAGGGGCGGGGGGCTCGCCGGGGGGGGCGCGGTGGTTGTGAAGGTGAGCAGGCCGGGGCAGGACATGAGGATGGACCTTCCCGTGGTGGGCCTCGCCACGCTGGATTGCATGGTGCGGGCCGGGGCCGGGGCGCTCGCCATAGAGGCCAGCTCGAGCATCCTCATCGAAAGGGACGAGCTCATCAGGAAGGCCGACGAGGCCGGCATCGCCATAGCCGGGGTCACCGAGGCCTCCCTGAAGGAAAAGCCCCGATCCCCCCGGGGGGGCTGAATCCCCCCGCAGGAACCCCTCTTAGCAAACCCCGCTGTTTTTCAGTTTCGCGGCGGCAATGTTTGTCAGCCCGGACTCGGCTCAGAAAGCGGAAAAAGCATCCTGTGAGAACCCGCGAATGAGTTCAGGGCGACGGGAACGGGCTTTTCGGGAAGGGCCGTAGGAGGGCTCCGCCTTCCCGTCTCAGGGCTGGCCCTCGGGGAGGACTACCTCGCGCACCAGGCGCTTCCTCAGGGCGGGCTCCCTGGCCGTTATCTCCAGGGCGGAGAGGAACGCTCCCGTCGCCTCGTCCAGCCGGCCCTTGTCGCCGTAGTGGAACATGGCCAGGGGCTCTCCCTCCTTGACGTAGTCCCCGGACTTCTTTATCAGGATTATCCCCGCCGCGGGGTCTATGGTGTCCTC
>JASFVA010000141.1:0-4804 GCA_050050055.1 Nitrospirota bacterium | reverse complement strand
AACCTGTGCTCCGACGCCGAGGCGGTGAGGGGAGTGAACCTCGTGGGCCCCGGGGACAACGTGCTTGCGGCCCTGCCGCTTCACCACGCCTATCCATTCATGTGCACCTTCGTGCTCCCTCTTCTGGTGGGAGGGCGCGTGACCTACCCCCGGGGGCTGAGGGGCGAGGAAATCGTCGAGGCCGTGAGGGCTGGCGGGGCCACGGTGGTAGTGGCGGTGCCCCTGATGCTGGAGCTCATGCGGGACAGGATATACGGACGGATGCGGGAGCTCCCCCCGCCGCTGGGGCGCGCCGCCCTTTCGGCGGTCGGGGCGCTGGGGCGGCTCAGGGACAGGACGGGCCTGAACGCCGGGCGGCATGTCTTCGGAAGAAGGCTGGGGAGCGGGTTCAGGTTCTTCGCCTGCGGCGGCGCGAGGCTCGAGCCCGCCGTGGCGAGGGACCTCGAGGCCCTGGGGTTCACCGTGGTGGAGGGCTACGGCCTCACCGAGACCTCCCCCATAGTCACCTTCAACCCCCTGGACCGGAGGAAGGCAGGCTCCGCCGGCAGGGCGGTGAAGGGCGCGGAGATATTGATAAAGGACCCCGACGAAAAGGGCGTGGGCGAGGTCGCAATAAAGGGGCCCATGGTGATGAAGGGCTACTACAAAAACGAGGAGGCCACGGCCCAGGCCCTGAGGGACGGGTGGTTCCTGAGCGGCGACCTCGGATATTTCGACGAAGAGGGCTATCTCTTCCTCACGGGCAGGGCCAAGGAGGTCATCGTCCTGGCTTCGGGAAAGAACGTCTATCCCGAGGACGTGGAGAAGCTCTACTCGGCCATACCCCTCGTAAAGGACATATGCGTACTCAGCCACGAGGGCAGGCTCCACGCCGCGATAGTTCCCGACCGGGACCGGTCCCCGGGGGGAGATATCGAGGAGGCCCTGAGAAAAGAGATAAAGGAGCTTTCCGAAACCATAGCCTCGCACATGCGCGTCTCGGGCTACACGCTCACCGAGGGGCCGCTTCCGAGGACGCCGCTTGGGAAGCTCAGGCGCTTCATGGTCGCCGACTTGGTAAGGGGCAAAAAGGAGCTGAAAGAGGAGGACCCGGCGCTTGCGGATGAGTTCTCCCGGAGGGTGCTCCGGCGCCTGGAGCAGCTTTCTGAGGAGCCCGGCCCCATACGCTCCGCCGACGACCTCGAGCTCGACCTGGGGCTGGATTCTCTTAAGAGGCTCGAGATGGTCTCCTCCCTGGAGGGGGAGTTCTCGGTGAAGCTTCCCGACAGCTTCGCCTACGAGGTGCGCACCGTGGGCGAGGTCGTCTCCAGGCTCAGGGAGGGCGGCGGGGGAGAGGCCGGGAGCATGGACGAGGCCCTCTGGGGAGAGCCCCCGGAGGAGGAGAAGAGGAGGGCGGGCCTGGCCAGGCACGCCCTGGAGTGGCCCGTCACGGCCACGGCGGCCTTCATACAGAAGGTCCTTTTCAGGCTCTTCTTCAGGCTCGAGGCACGGGGGCTCGAAAACATCCCCGAGCCGCCCTTCATCATAGCCCCCAACCACACGAGCTACCTCGACGGGTTCGCCGTGGCCTCGGCGGTGCCGCTGGGCACCTATAAGGACCTGTATTTTCAGGGTTTTTACAGTTATTTCGAGGGGCCCGTGAAATCCCTCTTCGCCCGGCTTTCGCACGTCATCCCCATAGACCCGAAGGGGAGGCTGAGCAGCGCCATGCGCCTTTCCCACTACCTCCTCGGGCAGGGCAAGGCCCTCTGCATCTTCCCCGAGGGGCAGCGGAGCTTCGACGGGGAGCTCGGCGACTTCAAAAAAGGCGTGGGAATGCTGGCCCTGAGGCTCGACGTGCCGGTGGTCCCGGCGAAGATAAAGGGCGCCTTCGAGGCCCTCCCGAGGGGAAGGCTCCTGCCCCGCCCGGGAAAGATAACGGTCGCCTTCGGCGAGGCCTTGAAGCCCTCGTCGCTCGAATACCCGCCCGAGGCCGGGGGAGAGGGCCCGGAGGAGAGATTCGCCGAGGCCGTGAGGGAGAAGGTCAGGGATCTTTAGCCCGACTGCCATGCGCTCTAATAAGGCACGGCCGGGAGGGGTTTGGCCTTCACACCCGGACGGCAGCACGGCTGCCCCTGACGTGCGGGGCGTTCTAGAGAGGAGGGGCCTCGAACCTCCTCCTGCACAGGGGGAGGAGGAGCCTCTTAAGGGGCGAGAGGCGGTACTGCCCCATCAGCGACGCCCGCGGGTCGGCGCTCCGGGCGAGGCCCCGGGGTATGCGTTTGAAGCCCCAGCGGCCGAACCACTCGAAGAGGTGCCTGTTTATGAGCGAGGCGTGGAGCCCCCGGCCGAGCTCCTTTTTCCAGAGCGAGTCGTAGTCCTCGCCCTCGACGATGCTCCTCGCCGCGAGGTGCCCGGAGGCTATGGCGTAGCGCATCCCGAAGCCCCAGAGGCAGTCCTGGAAGCCCGCTGCCTCGCCTACGTAGAGCCTGCCGTCCTTCTGATGGGAGTCGCGGACGAAGAAGTTTATCCTCCCGCTGAACCGCCGCTCCTGGCTCACGTCGAGGGATATGCGGGAGGCGAAGAAAGCCCTGGTCCTCCGGAGGCATTCGCTGGCCCTTGGGAAGTCCCGGTAAAGGACGGTGGCCATCGTGGCAAGCCCCCCGCAGACGAGCAGGTAGGCGTAGCCCCCCGGGGCGAACTCCTCGTCCAGGAGGGCGTAGGCCGCGTCCTCGGCGGATGTCCTGAAAGTAACGCCCGCGATGAGGGTGACGAGCCCCCCCGGCCCAGTGCCCACGATGTCCATTTCGTCGAAGGATTCAAGACGGTGGCCGAAGCGGAGCTCTGCGCCCGCGGCCAGGGCCTGTTCCATGAGCGAGTAATCCAGGGTGCCAGGCATGGGCCCCCGCCTCACCAGGTAGAACATTGGCCTCTGGGACTTTATCTCCACGGGCGGGGCATCCGGGGGGAAGATGGAGCCCCCGTAGTAGGGCGCGGCGGGGAAGTCGGGCTCCACGCCCATCTCCCTGAGGCAGTCGATGGCGTCCTTCCGGGAGGTCCAGTTCTCTATGCCTTGGAAATCCCCCCTGAAGCGGCTCCCCGCCGCCGGGGCCTTGTCGAAGACCCTGACCCCGTATCCGTGGCGCCGGAGCCATATCGCGGCGGCAAGGCCGGAGGGGCCCGCCCCGGCGATGTTTATGGTCCTTTCCCCTGGCATGGGCCATTAAAACTATCCCTTCGGGAAATGTTTAGTCAAGGCCCGGCCGCCTCCGGCGCGCGGGCTGCCACGATGAAACGCAGGGATAAGGCCCCTGGGCGCAGGGGACGTTTTGGGGGCAGCCTTTATAATCCCGGGCTTGACGAGGAGGCCCCGTGGACGAGGCGGGCGGGGCCTTAGCCGCCCCCGGTTTTGCATTTTCCGGGAGATTCCGTTATCTTTTTATGGTGATTGATCTTCACACCCATAGCCTTCTGAGCGACGGGGAGCTCCTCCCCTTCGAGCTCGCGCGCAGGGCCGAGGCCAAGGGGCTCCGGGCCATAGCCATAACCGACCACGTGGACGCCTCCAACATCGACTTCGTCGTGCCCAGGATGGTGCTGGCCGTGGGAAAGCTGAGAAAGCGGGTGGACATAGACGTGATAGCCGGGGCCGAGATAACCCACGCCCCGCCGGCCCTGATAGCTGAGCTCGTGGTGGAGGCCAGGGGCCTGGGGGCTGAGCTGGTGCTGGTCCACGGCGAGACCATCGTAGAGCCCGTCGCAGCCGGGACCAACCGCGCCGCCATAGAGGCGGGCTGCGACATACTCACTCACCCGGGCCTCATCGCCGAGGACGACGCCTCCCTCGCGGCGGCCAGGGGCGTGGCCCTCGAGATTACGGCCCGGAAGGGCCACTCGCTCACCAACGGCCACGTGGCCGCCCTCGGTGCCCGGCACGGCGCCACTCTCGTCGTCAACACCGACGCCCACTCGCCCTCGGACCTCATAGACAGGGAGACGGCCATTAAGGTGCTCCTGGGGGCAGGGGTGCATCCCGGCGGGGTGGAGCCGGTGCTGGCGGCGTCGGAAGCCATAGCAAGAAAGATACTCGGAGGATAAATGCCAAAGCCAATCAAGAAAAGGGTCGTGAAACAGGAGGCCAGGGCGGAGGAAAGCGTCCGCTCCTACATGGGCCGGACCGCCCAGGTCCTCGAGGCCAGGGGGAAACAGATAGGCATCGCCGCCCTGGTGGTGCTCGTGGCCGCGATAGCCGTGGCGGGGTTCTTCATGCACCAGCGGAGCCAGGAGCGGGAGGCCCGGGAGGCCTTTTACGAGGGCTATAAGCACTACCACGCGCTTTACGACACCAAGGTGCTCCCCAGGCCCGACCGCCTGGAGAAGGCCCTGGCCAGCTTCCGGGGCTCCTACGGGCTCAAGGGCTCCCCGGAGGCGCTCATGTACATCGCCAACTCGCAGCACGCCCTCGGCAGGCACGAAGAGTCGCTGGCCTCCCTCGAAGAGCTCCTGAAGACCTTTCCGGAGGACGACGTCCACGTGCCCCTGGCCCTTTACAAGGCCGCCATGATAAAGCTCAAGCAGGGCAGGCCCGAGGAGGCGCTGGGATACCTCGACAGGCTCTATGCGGCCAAAGGCGATTCCTTCAAGGACCTGGCCCTGGCCGAGGCGGCGAGCATACTGGATTCGCTGGGCAGGGAGGATGAGGCCAAGGAGAAATACCGCGCCCTCCTCGAGCTGTATCCCGACTCTCCCTTTGCCGAGGAGGCGAGGTTCAAGACCGGCGGCGAGGAGCCCCTGGAGGCGGAAGAGGCCCCGGCGCAGGGCGTCG
>JASFVA010000140.1:0-4806 GCA_050050055.1 Nitrospirota bacterium | reverse complement strand
CTCCGGGAAACGCCGTTTCGTGAGGGAGTTCCAGGTGATGAGGTCGGGGCAGGTCCTGGGCTCCGCCGAGGGCATGCTCTACACGGACCCGGCGGTGGAGGCTGGAAAGAGATACGAATACAAGGTGTTCGCTCTAAGCACCGGGGGCATAATAAGCGACGCCTCGGGCCCTGCCGTGGTGGAGGTCGCCGATGTCCCGGCGGCCCCCGAGGGCCTCAGCGCCCAGGTGGTGGAGGAGGGCGTCAGGCTTTCCTGGAGTCATCCGGGCGAGGGGCCGCTCTTTAACGTTTACCGGAGCTACGAGGACCCCACGGAGCTTTTGCGGCCCGTGAACCGGGAGCCCCTCCGGGAGGCCGGGTTTACCGACAACCCCCTCATGCAGGCCACGGTCTATTACGCCGTCAGGGCGCTCCTGGGAGGCGCTGAAAGAAACGAGGGGCCAGCTTCCGGGGTGGTGAAGGTGAGCCCGGAGGAATTCGTGCCCTCGGCGCCCGAGGGCCTACAGGCGGTTAACGCGGGAGCGAAGGTGCTCCTCGCCTGGAAAGAGAACCCCGAGATGTGGGTGAAGGCTTACAGGATCTACCGGGCCTCCGGCGGCGGGGACTACGCGGCCATAGGCGAAAGCGGGACCCCGTCTTTCATCGACGGGGAGGTCACCGGGGGCCGGGTCTCCTACAAGGTCACGGCTGTCGGCCCCACGGCGGAAGGCCCTTTCTCCGCCGGCGCGGTTCCTTCGCCCCGGTAGCCTGCGGTCGGGATTTCCGGCCGGGAGGCCCCAAACAGGCGGACTACCCAGATTTCTGCTTATCCTTCGCGGTGTTAGTTGCCCCGGATATCCCGCATGGATAACCCAGAGTATGATAGAATAATAGATGAAGGTTGTCTGCACCAACAGGAAGGCGTACCACGACTATCACATCGAGGATACGCTGGAGGCAGGCATTGCTCTTTTGGGAACCGAAGTGAAGAGCCTGAGGGAGGGAAGGGCCAACCTCAGGGACAGCTATGCCGTGCTGCGGGGCGAGGAGGTCTTCCTCGTGAACTGCCATATCAGCCCCTACAGCCACGGGAACATAGCAAACCACGACCCTCTGAGGGACAGGAAGCTCCTCCTGCACCGGTCCGAGATAGAGCGGCTGGCAGGGAAGGCGGCCCAGAAGGGCTATAGCCTCATCCCCCTCAAGATCTACCTGAAGGGCCCCAGGTTCAAGGTGGAGATCGGACTGGCCAGGGGCAAGAGGTTCTTTGAAAAGAGAGAGGCCATCAAGGAAAGAGAGGCCAAGAAGGAGATAGAGAAGGCCCTGAAGGCCTCGAGATAGAAGAAACCAGGGGGCGACTGGTTTCGACGGGGGCAATGAAACCCGTGTTGCATGCCGTGGGTTTCCATCACCACGTAAAAACGGTGGAAACAAACACAAAAGCCAACACTGAACTGGCACTCGCCGCTTAAATAAAAGCGGCGCGCTACGCTGTGATTGCCTGTGTCCCAGCGATAGCGTCGACCAGCAGGCTGGTCCCGCGTGAGTTCTCCCTGGCGCGGGGCGAGATCAAGGGAGATGGGACCAGGCCGAGCCTTGCTGCCGGCGTTGCCCGGTCCGAGACTCAATAGACAGCATAAGCATGTAGACGCGCGGGCGTAGTGCTTTCGGACCCGGGTTCGATTCCCGGCGCCTCCACCAGGTATAATTCAACGGATACTCTTTGGCGAAAAGCCGGCCCTGTGGGCCGGCTTTTTTTGTTCTGCGAGAGCGTGCGGCGGCAACGTCAGGCTTTTCTTGTCTGTTCCAGCCAAGGCGTTTGCCGCGGAAAGAGCCCCTCCCGGACGCAGATGATGCTACAGCGTGCCCCCGTGCCCCTGCCAGACCCCGACGAAGACGGCAAGGAGGCTCATGCCGAGTACCGCCCAGTGGAAGGCCGTCAGAAAACGGAAGACTTTCTTTGAGTCCGTCTGCTCCTTGCCGGCGAAGAGCTTGCCGAAAACCCTCTTTTCGAAGGTAAGCACCAGGAGGTAGAGCGCCCACACCACGATCATTATGCTAATGCCGAGGGTCTCGGCCCGGAATAGAATGCCGTGCTGGCCCGTGAAATAAAGGAGCAGGGCGCCCGTGATGCCCGTCAACCAGACGTAGGCCTTTGCCTGCCTTGCGAACCTGCCCTCTATCCTGTGGAAGAAGAGCACCTGCTCCAGGGAGCTTTCCATCTTCAGGAGCTGGGGGAATATCACCAGGGTAACAAAGCCCACCCCTCCTATCCAAAGCACGACCAGGACCACATGGATTGCGATAAGCACGGGGACCATTTAAGCCACCTCCTTTTGGAAGTATATATCCGGCAGACGGTGCGGCGCTATGATTCTTATCAGCCTTCACTCAATCGGGCCGAAGGGCAGCGCGGGGGCCCGACGGAAAGGCCCCCGTCAAATTGCCGGAACTTCCTCATTCCTCGACTATCAATGTTCCGCTCATCCCGAATTTGTAGTGCAGGCCAAAGCCCGCGTGGCAGGCGAACTCGAACTCTCCGGGCTCCGAGGCGAAGAGCTCGACCCTCACGGTCTCCCCGGCTGGGATTTCCGCATGGATGCCGTATTCCTCGAGCTCGAATTCGTGGCGGGAGTCCAGGCTCTCAAGCTCAAGGACAAGGCGGGTGCCCTTTTTCACCCGAATGGTGTTTGGCGTGAATTTGTATTTTTCCGCCGTCACATGGATAGTTTTCGTTGGAGCCCCCTCGGGCATCCCCCGGGGGGCGCTCGTCTTCTGCGCCGGCGCGCATCCAACCACGGCACCGAGGAGATACATAAAGGCGAGGACGGATATCAATCTTCTCATTTTTTGCTAACCTCCTGTGCTGTAAATATTTTTTTGCGGTTTAAGCCTCAGCCACAAGGGCCCCTTGCGATGGACGAGCCTTAGAAGGCGGGGTCCTATCGCCCCGCTCCAGTTACGGCTTCCGGGAAAGAACCAGTTGGGCCTGCCCGAGGCCCGCCCCCTCACCTCGCGCACGAGGCTCGCGGGCTCCATGCCGGAGAAATAGAACTGAGGCTCAAGCAGCGAGCCGGGGGCCGAGAGCCTGCCCTGTTCGCGGGCCATCGAGGTCAGCTCCGCCCCGGGGTAGA
Source organism: Nitrospirota bacterium (assembly GCA_050050055.1). Classification (GTDB taxonomy): domain Bacteria; phylum Nitrospirota; class Thermodesulfovibrionia; order Thermodesulfovibrionales; family JdFR-86; genus JARRNG01. Next base: position 1,694 of record JASFVA010000140.1, on the reverse strand, counting down.
GGCGGATGCCGGTCATGGCTATCACGGCCTTGGGCCTCAGCCTGTCCATCAGTTCAACGGTCTCCTTGATCGTTTCCGGGGTCTCGCCCGGCGCCCCGAACAGAAGGGAATGGCAGAATTCCACCCCGGCCCTCCGGCAGGCCTGAGAGGCCCTGACCACGTCGTCCACGCCGAAGCCCTTCCTTAGCGAATGAAGCACTTCGCCCGAGCCCGAGTCGGTTCCGAAATCCACCGCAACGCATCCGGCCCTTTTCAGGAGGCCGAAGACAGAAGTGTCGCGGACCCTGGGCTTAAGATAGCACGAAAGGCTGATATCGAGACCCTTGCGGGCGATAGCCTCGAGCACCCGGCACATGTGGCCCTCGTCGGAGTTGAAGAGGGAATTGACGATGAAAAAATCCTTTCTTGAGAATTTCCCGTTCAGGAAGGCAATCTCCTCGGCCACCGCCTCCGGCGGGCGGGGGCGCACATTTCTCCCTTCGACCAGGGGGTAGGTGCAGTAAATGCACTTGCCCGGGCAGCCCCTCGCGGTCTGTATGCCCACGGTCCTGTAGCTTCGGAAGCGGGGGAATACCTCGTCCATGTTGCCGGGGAAAGATATGTCATCGGGAAGAACTGCTCTTCCCTGGAATATACCCTTTCCGCCGCCGTTCAGAAAGCATATGGCCTCCGCCTCGCCTTCACCCGTGACGCCCGCGTCGGCCCCGGCCAGCTGCAGCAGCTCCTCCGGGAAGAGGGAAAAACCCGAGCCCCCCAGGAGGACCCGGGCGGAGGTGCGGGAGCGCACGGCATGGACGAGGGACAGGTAGCCGGGGACATAGAATTGCGTGGAGGGGTAGGAGGCGTTGTCGATATTCCGCAGGGACAGGCCCACCACATGGGGGGCGAACGCGGCGATTTCCTTCCCAAGCTCTCTATGGGGAGACCTATAGAGGCCCGCGTCGAAAATCCTTACGGCGGCCCCCTGCCGCTCGAGGGCGCCCGCGATGTAAGCCAGGCTCAGGGGGAAGACCGGCTCGGGAAAGTGCTCCCGGTTCGCCGATACCAGAAGGACTCTCTGCATACATAAGCGCTATCATAGGCCGGGGGCATTGTCAAACCGGGACAGATAGCGGCCGATGGACGGCGGGGAATCGTCAGGTGCGGCCTAATTTTCGAGTATCCAGGCCACCGCCTCGGCGAGGCTTCGGGCCTCGAAGTCGGCGCCCGAAGGGCCGGCCACCCGCGGGGACTTGACCAGGACGGCCCTGGCCCCCACGGCCCTGGCTGCCTGCACGTCCGCCTCCCTGTCGCCCACCACGTAGGAACTCTTAAGGTCCACTCCGTGCTCGGCCCGTGCGCGAAGCAGCATGCCGGGCTCGGGCTTGCGGCAGGGGCAGTGTTCGTCGGGGTGATGCGGGCAGTAATAGAAGGCCTTGAAACCGTGTTTTTCCTTGAAAAGGGTGTTGACCTTCCTGACAAAATCCTCTTCCACGATGCCCCTGGCGATGCCCGATTGGTTGGTGATGCCGATAAGACTAAAATCCTTATGTATCAATCTATTAGTGTGTTCAATATCATCCATAACTTTAAGGTTCTGCCATTTGTTCAGGTACTCCGCGTACTCGCAAAGAGTGCCGTCCCTGTCGAAGAGAACGGCCCTGCCGGTGGGGAGGGCCTCCCGGAGGGACTCGAAGACCTCATCCACCGTTACA
>JASFVA010000139.1:0-4851 GCA_050050055.1 Nitrospirota bacterium | reverse complement strand
GGGTTGAATTCGTGGAACGATACGTCGACGATGGTGGCCTTGGCCTCCTTGGCCGCCGAGACCATGGCGTCCTGGACTTCTCCGAGATCGTCGAGTATCCCGGGGTTGCAGTCCTTCAAGTCAATCAGGAGATGGGTACCTAAAGCATGCAATCCCTTGCCCCCCTTTCGCCGTCGTTGTCTACGGGGCCTGGCGTCCCGTAAGCTAAAAATTTACTACAAACCCTTCCCCCCTGTCAAGGCGCGCGGGGCTCCCTCGCGAAGCCGCGCCCGGGCGGCCCCGGGGGGTGTCTCGAAGGCGGGGGGCCTAAGCTTCTTGGATGAGCTTTTCGGCTATCTGGACGGCGTTGAGGGCTGCGCCCTTGAGGAGGTTGTCGGCCACTATCCAGAGGTTGATGCCGTTTTCCACGGAGTCGTCTTCGCGCACCCGGCCCACGTAGGTCTCCTCCTTGCCCGCCACGTCCACGGGCATGGGGTAGACGTTCTTCTCCGGCGCGTCGAAGACCACGATGCCGGGCGAGGCGGCCAGGGCGGCCCTGGCCCCGTTGGCGGTGATCTTGCGCTCCGTCTCGATGTTGATGCTCTCGGAGTGGCATCTGAGAACCGGCACCCTGACCGTCGTGGCCGTTATGCGGATGGAGTCGTCCCCCAGGATCTTCCTGGTCTCGTTCACCATCTTCATCTCTTCCTTGGTGTAGCCGTTTTCGAGGAACGAGTCTATGTGGGGGAGGACGTTGAAGGCTATCTGGTGCGGATAGACCTCGACCCTGGGCTCCTTGAAGTTTAGGATGTCCCTGGTCTGCTCCACGAGCTCCTCCATGGCCTTCTTGCCCGTGCCCGAGACGCTCTGGAAGGTCGTCACCACAACCCTCCTTATTCTCGCGGCGTCGTGGATGGGCTTGAGCACCACCACCATCTGAATCGTCGAGCAGTTGGGGTTGGCGATTATCCCCTTGTGCTTCTTCAGGTCAGCGGGGTTCACCTCGGGCACCACCAGGGGCACCTCGGGGTCCATGCGCCAGGCGCTGGAGTTGTCCACCACGACGCAGCCGCTCTCGGCCGCCGCCGGGGCCCACTGCCTGGAGCGTTCCCCTCCGGCGGAGAAGAGCGCTATGTCGATGCCCTTGAAGGAGCCTTCGCCCAGCGTCTCGACGGGGACCTCCTGGCCCCCGAAAGAGAGGGTCTTGCCCCTGGAGCGCTCCGAGGCGAAGAGCCTGAGTTTCTCGACGGGGAACTCCCTGGACTCGAGGGTCTCTATCATCTCGTTTCCCACGGCCCCGGTGGCGCCGACGACCGCCACGATGTATCTGTCCTTCTTCTTGAGCATTCAGTTTCCCCTCTAAGCGCGGATTATCCAAATATAATAGCACATCCCCCGAGGCCGGGACACCGCAGATTTGCCTGTTGCATCCGTGTTATAATCGAGCGGCGTGGGCGGTTCCACCATGCCGAGGCAGGGCGGGGATGAGCGACGAGAAAAAGACCAAGAAAGACCTTATCGTTGAACTCAGAGGGCTTCGCCGCCAGATAAAGAGGGGCGAGAGGGGCGCCGACTACGACCCTCTTACGGGCCTGCCCGGCCGGATCATCCTTTACGACCGCCTCTCCCAGGCGCTGCTCCACGGCGGGCGCAGGGGGCGGGTGGTGGCGCTGATGTTCCTGCGCATCGAAAACCTCAAGATGGTAAACGACACCTACGGCCGAAGCGCCGGCGACGTCCTGATCGAGACCTGTGCCGAAAGGATAGGCGGGTGCCTCCGGAAGAGCGACACCGTGGGCCGCCCCGGCAGGGACGAGTTCATAATCATGCTCCCCGAGATATCCTGTCCCGACGACGCCATGACCATCGCCGAGAAGCTCCTGAAATCCCTGGGCGACCCCGTCACGGTCCGGGACGAAGATCTCTTCTTGAACGTCAACATCGGCACAAGCCTCTTCCCGGGCGACGGCCTCGACGCCGACACCCTCCTGAAGAACGCCTACACCGCCCTCGGCTCCACCGGCCAGACCAACACCTACAGCTTCTACTCGTCGGCGATGAACGCCAAGGCGCGGGAGAGGATCTCCCTGGAAAACAGCCTCCGCAGCGCCCTGAAAAAGGGGGAGTTCATCCACCACTTCCAGCCCCAGGTGGACCTCAGTACCGGTAGGATCCGGGGCATGGAGGCCCTCCTCAGGTGGAAGAGGCCCGGCAAGGGTGTTGTCATGCCCAAGGATTTCATCGAGCCCGCCGAGGAGATAGGGCTCATAGTTCAGCTCGGGGAGTGGTCCCTTTACGCGGCCTGCCTGCAGCAGAAGCGCTGGGAGGAGGCGGGCATCGCCCCCGGGCGCATGGCCGTCAACGTAAGCGCGCGGCAGTTTCAGTCCCACGACATGAAACAGACCGTGAGCAGGATTCTAAGCGAGACCGGGCTGCCCCCCGAACACCTGGAGCTGGAGCTCACGGAGAACATACTCTTTCAGAGCGAGCAGGGGCTCATAGAGAGCCTGGTGGACCTCAAGCGGATGGGCGTCAAGGTGTCGATAGACGACTTCGGCACGGGGTATTCCTCGCTCAGCTACATAAGGCAGTTCCCGGTCAAGAAGCTCAAGATAGTCAGGTCCTTCGTAAACTCCATATCCATAAACCCCATCGACCTGGCCATCGCCAAGCTCATAATAGACCTCTCGCACACCCTCGGCATTAGGGTGGTGGCCGAGGGTGTGGAGACGAGGGACCAGCTCGAATTGCTCCAGAACCTAGGATGCGACGACGTCCAGGGCTTCTACTATTACCCGCCCATGGAGGTGGACGAGGCAACCAGGCTCCTGGCGGATCAGAAGGCCTCGATGGAAAAGGCCGCCGCCGCGGGAGGGCCTCGGAAGAAAGCGCGCGCCAGAGCCCCCAGAGGGAAGGCCGCCCGTTAGCGCGGCCCGCGCCGAATCCCGCCCGGAAAATCCGTCCACCCGGCATTCCGGCGGAGATGCGCCGTTTCGAGGAATGCTTTTAAGGGGAGGGCGCGGGGGGGTCAGGAGTTCTCTCAGCCCGGCTCCTGGGGGCGCAAGGTGCATTCCCGCGGGTCGTAGACGTAGGGCCGGCCGAAGGGGTCGAGGATGTTGCCCTCTTCGTCCAGGGCTTGCGCCCGGATGTAATCGGGATTAAAGACCGTATTCCCCTCACCGCCTACGACGTCCCGGGCGCTGCCTTCGAACTCCTCCAGGGGGCCAGCCTTGAAGGGAAGGACCATGTCGGCCGTGGCGAGCTCCCGCAGAGTGGCGGGGCAGCGGCCCTTGGAGGCCCTGAAGATGTTTATGGTGTTTCTGAGGGCGGCAAGTTCGGCCCTGGCGGCGGTCTCCCTGGCCTCCCTTATGTTTTTCGAGTAATGGGCGACCACCACGAAGATGAGGACCGCCACGGCCGCCACCGCGACGGCCGTCTCGGGCAGTCCGTAGCCCCCGGCTCCGCGGCCCCTGCTCCACGCCGGTCTGGAGGGCGGCAAGGTTACTTTCCCTGCTTGCTTCGGTAGTCCTCGATGGCCTTCCTCAGGGCGTCGGAGCCCAGGACCGAGCAGTGCAGCTTCTGCGGCGGGAGCCCGTCGAGTTCGTCCACGATGCTCTGCTTGGTTATGGACAGGGCCTCGTCGATGGTCTTTCCCTTCACCATCTCCGTGACCATGCTCGACACCGCGATGGCCGCTCCGCAGCCGAAGGTCTTGAACTTGGCGTCCACTATCTTTCCGCCCTCGACCTTTATGGTTATCCTCATGGCGTCGCCGCAGGTGGGGTTCCCCTCCTCGCCCACGCCGTCGGGGTCTTCTATCTCGCCCACGTTTCGCGGGTTCATGAAATGGTCCATCACTTTTTCGGAATACATTGTCCACCCTCCTCCTGGTCGCCCCATCCCTTGGCATAGGGCGAGATTTCTCTGAGCCTCGCGATTATCTGCGGGAACTCCCCGAGGGCGTAGTCCACGTCTTCGCCCGTGCTTTCCCTCCCCATGGTGAAGACCACCGAGCCCTGGGCCACGCTCGAGGGGACGCCGATGGAAAGGAGCACCGGAGAGGCCTTCAGGGCCTTCGACGAGCAGGCCGAACCGCTCGCCACGTAGATGCCCTTGGCCGCGAGCATAAGGAGCATGGCCTCGCCCTCTATGTATTCCACCACGAAGCTCGCGTGGCCGGGGAGCCTCTGGGAGGGATGCCCCGTGAGCTGGACGTTGGGGACCTTGGTTATTCCCTCGATGAGCCTGTCGCGGAGCTTCCCGAGGCGCCCGGCCCTCTCGGCCACCTCTTCCCTGGCCAGCTCCGCCGCCCGGCCCATGCCCACGATGGCGGGGACGTTCTCGGTGCCGGCCCTGCGGCCGTTTTCCTGGATTCCTCCGTAGATGAGGGGCACAATCCTCGTGCCGGGCTTGACGTAGAGGGCGGCGGCGCCCTTGGGCCCTCCGAACTGGTGGGCCGATATGCTTATGAGGTCGGCCCCCAGCTCCTCGGCGCTCACCGGGATGTTGCCGGCCGAGGCCACGGCGTCGGTGTGGAAGGCTGCGCCGCGCTCCTTTGCGATGGCCGAGAGCTCCCCGATGTTCTGTATGGTGCCTATCTCGGGGCTGGCGTGGATGACGGAGACGAGGACGGTCTCGTCGGTCATGGACTTCCTGAGCTTCTCGGGGTCCACCATGCCGTGCCCGTCCACGGGAAGGTAGCTCACCACGAAGCCCTGCTTCTCCATGAAGCGCGCCGGGTTCAGCACCGAATGGTGCTCCACCTTGGTGACCACCATGTGGTTGCCCTTGTCCTTCCGGGCGTGGGCGATGCCCCTGACGGCGAAGTTGTTGGCCTCGGCCCCGCTTGCGGTGAAGATGATGCCCGAGGGC
>JASFVA010000138.1:0-4859 GCA_050050055.1 Nitrospirota bacterium | reverse complement strand
ACCTCGCCGGAGAGGCCGAACTTCTCCAGGGAGTCCGAAAGTATGACGTCGTGGATGGAGCCCCTGCCGGGCACGCCCACGCGCCTGCCCCTGAGCTGAAGAAACACCTCTTTGAGCCCGCCGGGGCTCCGGGTTTCCCGGAGGCCCGCCTCGCCCGCCAGCACGGTGCCCTCCACGTGGCCGCCGGCTATGCATTTGAAGCGCAGGCCCCGGGCCATGCCGATCATGGCCGGTGGAAGGCCGATATAGGCCAGGTCCCACCGGCCCCCCTCGAAGGCCTCGACCATGTCCGGCCCCGTGCCGTAGAGCGTCCACTCCACGCCAGCGCCGAGCTGCCGCTCGGCGTCTCCCCGGGCGATGAGAAGAATCGAGGTGTGGTAGAACGTCGAGAGGTGGGCGATGCGGAGCGTCACGGCCGGTCCCGATGGTCTGCGATGGGCATGTTCTTCTCCTCCCCGCGGGCGGGCTCCGCCGGAATTTAGCCCGCCCCAGTGCCTGGCTGCGTTCCCTCGGCGATGTGCAAGGCGCTAAAACATCACTATCAGTCTCGAGCCAAGGATGTAGTAACTGAATCCCGCCGCCGAGTCCACGGCGAGGTCGCCGCCCTCGGCGTTGAGCTCCAGCGTCACGTTCTTGCCGAGGTGCAGGCCCAGGGCCCCGTATCCCCCGGCGATGAAGTCCTCGGAGCTCACGGCGAACCTGTCGAAGAACTGGGCGCCCACGTAGGGCTCCAGGTAGACGTACCCCTTGTCCCCCTCGTGGCGGAGCGACACTATCAGCTGGTGGGAGGTGTAGTTGTCGGGGTCGAAGTAGCCGCTTCCGCTCTGCCTCCTGAAGTCCAGGTACCTGAACCTGTAGCCGATGCCCAGCCGGGGGCCGTCGGCGCGCAAGGTCTTCATTATGTTTAAGCGGGCGTCGTGGGATCTGTTGCTGTCGGAGTAGTCCCTGTAGGTGTAGCTTGCGCTGGCGGACCAGCCCCTCGAGAAGCTCTGGTCGCCGTAGACGCCTATGCTCTCGGTGGAGACGCGGTTCTCTATGAGCTGGGCGGTTTCGTTGAGGGGCTTCCTGGAGGCGATGACGCCGATGCCGCCGCGGGGAACGTCGAGGTCGACCCGGGCGTTCCAGGTGACTATGCTCGTGGAGCCTCCGTTGTCGAACTGGGCGTAGCCCACTCCCCCGCCCGCGCCCAGGCGCTCCGCGAGCCTCGCGTAGATGCCGGCCGAGGCCTCGTCGGAGTCGTTCGACCTCGCCGGGTCCTTGGCGGCGGTGTGGCGGTACCTCACGTCGGCCCTGATGTCGCCGGCCGGGACGCTGAGGGTCGCCTCGTATCTGTTGTACTGGTTTTCGTCCGAGTCGTCGTAGAAATAATACGAGGCCTCGAGCCTGGGCCTCGTCGCCCGCCTGAGCGAGCGCTGGAGCCTCTCGTAGGCCCTCCTCTGGTAGGGATACGCCGGCTCGAGGAGGGCGAAATTGCTCCTGGCCCGCCTGATGTTCCCGGCATAGAGCTGGGTCTGGGCGAGGCCGAGGCGGGCATCGAAGTCCTCCTCGTCCTCCGCCAGGAGGCTCTTATAGAGGGGCCTGGCCGAGACATGGTCGCTTCTCCAGTTAAGCGCGTTGGCCTTTACGAGGAGGGCCTCCGGGTCCTCCGGCCTGGCGGCCAGGACCTTGTCGGCCTCCCCGATGGCCTCGCCGTACCGGCCGTCCCAGGAGAGGGTCCGGGCGAGGTGCACCCTGGCCTTCAGGTTGTCGGGGTTCTCAGAGAGTATGCCCTCCAGGACGGCGGCGGCCTCCCGGTATCTCGCGGCCCAGGATATGCTTACCGCCATCCCCAGCCTTTCCTCCTCGGAGAATCCCGGGGACAATTCGAGGGCCGACATGTACTCCCGCGCCGCGCTTTCGTGGTCGTCCCTCAGGACGTAGAGGTCGCCGAGCTCCTTGTGGAGGGCCGCCCGCTCCCCGTCCGTGGCGGCCCCGCCGATGGACTCCCTGTATTCCCTGAGCGTCCTTTCGAACCTCTCGTCGCTTGCCAGCTCCCCGGGGGTGGGCTCCGACGCCCTCCCTATGGCTCCCCGGAGCTTCATGAGCTCTCTTTCCTGGTACGGAAGCACGGCGCTCAGGAGCTCCATCTGCCTCCGCGCCGCGTGCGTCTCGCCCTGGGCGAGGAAGACGTAGGCCAGGCCCAGCCGGGCCTCGAAGTCCTCCCTCTCGGCCAGGACCGCCCCGTAGGCCTCCCGGGCGGAGTCGTACCTTCCGCTCCAGTTGAGGGCGTCGCCCCTGGCGACCATGGCGTCCAGGTCTCCGGGCCTCAGGCGCAGGGCGGCATCCGCCTCCTCCAGGGCCTCTTCGTACTGCCCGTCCAGGGCGAGGGTCCTGGAAAGATATATCCGCGCCTCCACGTATTCCGGCTTCTCGGCCACAACGTCCCTGATGACCCTCAGGGCGTCGCCGTATCTCTCGGCCCACGATATGTGCACGCCCATGCTCAGCCTCTCCCTGGGCGAAAAGCCGTCGTAAAGCGAAAGGGCCCTGATGAACTCCCGGGCCGCGCCCTCCAGGTCGCCCGCCTCGACGAGGACCTCGCCGAGCTCCTTGTGAAGAAGCGCCCTGTCCCCGTCGCTCTCGGCCGCCTCTATCGCCTGCCCGAGTTCGGACACCCTGGGGTCCGTTGCCGGAGCGCCCTGGGAAAGGCAGGTTCCGGCCAGGGCCAGGGTTATGATCGCCGTGAGTAACAGTCTCTTTTTCATATGCCCTCGATGTACTGCTGAAATGATATCATATCGAGCCTGTTGCTGATGTTTATCCTCGGTATCCTGTCGAGCGCCCCCGCCTCGAAACGGCCCTCCTCCGAGGTCAGGAAATACCTGAACCCCGCCTCCCTGGCCACCTCGACGCTCCGGCTGTCGTATACCCCGAAGGGCCAGGCCAGTATGTCGGTGCTCCTTCCCATCCGGCGCCGGAACTCCTCGTTGAACCTGCCGAGGTCCTCCCGGAGGGCCTCCTTGGAGCGCGCGGCGAGCCCGTCCCTAACGTGGAGGCCGTAGGTGTGGCAGCCGAACTCCGCCGTGCCGCTTTCGTCGAGGAAGCGGTATTCGTCCCAGCTCAGGACCGGCCTCGCCCCGTTTCGGTCCAGATGCCCGCCGGCGTAGCCGCCTATGATGTTTATCGTGCACTTGAACCCGTATTCCTCCAGGGCCGGGAAGGCGTAGTCCATGAACGAGGCGTAGCCGTCGTCGAAGGTGATGACCACCGCCTTTCCGGTATCGCCCCCGGGGCGCGCCGCCTCCCGGAGGGAGACGGCCCTGTAGCCCTGCCAGTACAGCCACTCCATCTGGGCGCTGAAGACGGAGGGCGAAACCGTGTAGACGTCGTCGAACTGGTCGGAGATGTCGTGGTAGAGGAGGACCGGTATGCCCGGCCCGGAGGCCAAGGCCCCCGAGGGGCCGGCCAGGCAGAGCGCCGCCGCGGCGGCCCCGGCCTTCATGAACTCTCTCCTGGTCACGTTCATCTCAGGGCGCCCCCGGCAGGGAGGCGAGGGCCTCCTTCATCTGGTAGTAGCTCTCCTTGGGGTGCGTGTGGTAGACGGGCGTCTCCCATCCCTTCCACGAATACACGGCCACGTCCCCGGGCATCACGAGCCTCTCCGGGAGGTGGTCCGTCACGTTCGTCCCCGCGCCGGTGGGCTCGGCGTGAAGGCGTCCCTTCACGGGCTTGTAGGTGGCCGCCACGACCTTTATGCCCTCGGTCTTTATCGCGCTCCTATCGCCTTCCTTCCACAGCACCATCCGCGAGCTCGGGTCGGTGAAATTGATCAGGTTCCAGGGAAGCCTTACCTCTATCATGTTCCCCGACTGGTGGAAGTCCGAAAGCCAGTGGTACCCGGGGCTCCCCCTCCGGAGGCTCCCGTGCCTGAGGGGGCTTGTGGAGAAGACCCGGGAGGGAAAGAACCTCGTCCCGTCCTTGCTTATCCTCCGCGCGTTGGTCTTGCTCCTCATGGGCACCCACGCCCCCTGGTCCGAATGCCCCGGCGTTATGACGCCCTTTTCGGAGTTGAGATACCTGTCGTAGGCGGCGCAGACGAGGACCCTGCTCCTTTCCCTGCCGGCGATGTGCACGAGGTACTTGAGGCCCACGGGGCTGTGGAGCTTCGTGCCGAAGGGCATCTGCGCCTCGCCGCTTTCGGAGCGGCAGGTGTCGAGCCCCACCAGGTAGTGGGCATGTTCGAGGCTCGCCTCGCCCTCCGTCTCGAGGAGGAGGTAGAGGAACCCCTCGTCGTGCCGGACCCTCACCCTTCTGAGCGACCGGGAGCCGTCGAAGCCGTCCCCGAAGCGGTGGACCATGCCCCCGCCCTTTTTCTCGTAGAGGGTCGAGGCCCCCTCCCATTCGCTCCTCTCGCCCGAGAGGCTCACCGCCGGGGCCGGGTAGCCCGGCCTCACGGCCATGAGGCCGTAGTTCTGCTCCGGGTCCTGGTGGTTGAACCACAGCCTGTTCCTCTCGGCGGGCAGCTCGTAGGGGAGGAAGAGCCAGTTGCGCTTGTACCATTCGTCGAACCAGCTGAACAGGACGCTCCCGGCCAGCCCGGCCCCGTGGATGGTCCTGAGGAGCCCGGTGTTTATCCTTCCCTGGGCGGCCTCGCCGTGGCCCCCCTGGTGCCAGCCGTGCCTCTGCCAGTGGGCCGTGTCGCGGCTGCTGGGGACGCCGAACTCACCGATGAGCACGGGCTGACCGGCGTGATGCGCCTTCAGGGCGCCGAGGTAGGCCCCGTAGGAGTTTTCGGAATCCGCGTAGTCGTTGTTCATGAAGTCCGGGTAGTAGGGGTAGACGTGGTAGGTGGCGAAGAACCCCCCGCCCCGGTGGGCGGA
>JASFVA010000137.1:0-4912 GCA_050050055.1 Nitrospirota bacterium | reverse complement strand
CGGATGGCGTCCAGCACGGGGACGCCGCTCTGAAGCAGGGTGCCCAGGGTCCGCGAGAACCTCGCGATGACGATCTTCACGTGTATGTTCCTGACCACCGGCGTCCTGAGCTTCAGCCCGTCGATGAAAAGCCTCCCCTCGGAAGTCCTGGAGTAGCTTTTTATGATGAAGAAGGCCCCCGCGAGCCCGGCCGCCAGGGCCCACCAGTAGCCGACGAACCAGTCGCTTATGCCCAGGAGGACGAGGGTGGGCGTGGGGAGAGACTGGCCCATGTCCTCGAATATCTCGGCGAACTGGGGGATGACGTATATCATCAGCACCGCCACCGCCAGGCCGCCCACGCCCGTCAGCAGAAGCGGGTATATCAGGGCCGACGTGAGCTCCTCCCTGAAGGCCACGCTGGTCTCCAGGAACGAGGCGAGCCTCCTTATTACGGCCTCCAGGATGCCCCCCAGCTCGCCGGCCCTTATCATGTTGACGTAGACCCGGGGGAATATCCTGTGCTTGGCCATGGCCTGCGAAAGCGACTGCCCCCTCTGGACGTCCACGTATATTTCCTGGAGTATGGCCCTGAGGGAGGGCTTGCCGGAATGCTGGGAAAGGACGTAGATGGCCCGGTCGATGGGCAGCCCCGACTCCAGCAGATTGCCGAGCTCCTGCGTGAAGACCAGGAGGTCCTTGCTCGATATCTTCGAGAGGGTGAAGCCCTCCTTTCGCTTCCGGCGCTCTATCTTGATGGGGACCAGCCCCTCTCTGTCGAGCTCGCCCCGGAGTTCGGCCTCGCTCTCGGCCTCGGCGGTGGCGTTGACCTTCTTGCCGTGCCTGTCGGCCGCTTCGTACTTGAAGGTGGGCATGTCCTAATTTATCACAAAAGGCGCGGATAGAGAAGGAGCCCCGGGCCGCCGGGCCGCCGGGGTATAGCCCGCCTTTTTTTGTTGGCTGAGGTAAAATAAAGTTTCCAATGGAAAATCCCAGGCGAAAACTCTTGACCTTCGTGGCCGGGGTGGTGGTTCTTGCGGGGCTCTATTTAGCGAGCGAGTATAACTACCTGCTTTTCCACACCCTCGCGGAGGGGTTCGCGATAGCCGTGGCCTGTGGCATCTTCATGGTGGCCTGGAACTCCAGGCGCTTCCTCCAGAACAACTATGTCCTCTTTCTCGGGGTGGCCTACCTCTTCGTGGGCGGCCTGGACCTGGTCCACACCCTTTCCTACATGGGGATGAACGTGTTCCCCGGCTACGGGGCAGATTTGCCCACCCAACTCTGGATAGCCGCCCGCTACATGGAGGCCCTGTCGCTCCTTGCGGCCCCTCTTCTGATCGGCAGGCGCCTGAGCGCCGGCAGGGCCCTCGTGGGCTACGCGGCGGTCTCGGCCGCACTTTTGTGGGCCATCTTCGGGGGCGTGTTCCCCAGCTGCTTTGTGGAGGGCCAAGGCCTCACGCCGTTTAAGAAGGCGAGCGAGTACGTAATATCGGGCATACTCCTGGGCTCGGTCTATACCCTGCACGGGAGGCGGCGGCACTTCGACCCGGGGGTGCTGAAGCTAATATACTCCTCCGTCGTCGTTACGATCGCCGCGGAGATGGCCTTCACGCTCTATGTCAGCGCCTACGGGTTTTCGAACCTCGTGGGGCATTACTTGAAACTCGTGTCTTTCGTGCTGCTTTACCGGGCAGTCATCATGACGGGGCTCCGGGAGCCCTACAACCTGATTTTCAGAGACCTCAAGCGCAGCCAGGAAAAATACCAGTCCCTCTTCACCGAGATGCTGAATGGCTTCGCCTATAACCGGGTGGTGACCGACGAAAGCGGAAAGCCCGTGGACTGCGTCTTCCTGGAGGCAAACGACTCCTTCGAGCGCCTTACGGGCCTGAAGAGGGAGGACGTAATCGGCCGGAGGGTAACCGAGGTCCTGCCCGGTATAGAGCACGACCCGGCCGACTGGATAGGCGTTTTCGGCAGGGTGGCCCTCACGGGCGAGGGGGCGAGGTTCGAGCAGTACGCGCAGCCCCTCGGCAAGTGGTTTTCCGTGGCGGCCTACAGCCCGAAGAGGGGGTATTTCAGCGTTGTCTTCGAGGACATCACCGAGCGGAAGAGGGCCGAGGACGTGATGAACCGCTACCAGGAGCACCTAGAGGAGCTCGTGGCGGAGCGCACCGCCGACCTGGTGGCGGCGAACGAGGAGCTCGAGCGGGAGATCGCCCAGAGGACAAAGGCCGAGGCCCAGCTCCTACAGTCCCAGAAAATGGAGGCGGTGGGCCAGCTGGCCGGGGGCATTGCCCACGACTTCAACAACAGGCTTTTCGCCATACGCAATTACGCCTACATCCTGAAGTCCGCGGCCGGGGACCCGCAGGTGGCGGAAAACGCCGAAAGGATACTCGCCTCTTGCGACAAGGCGGCCAAGCTCGTGGACGACCTCCTGAGTTTCAGCAGGAGGAAGGAGATAAACCCCAGGCCCCTGGACGTCGCCAGCGCTGTCGGCGATTCCGAGGGCCTCCTGAGGGTGGCGGCCGGCAAGAGGGTGGATTTCAGACTGGAGCTTCCTGCCGAGAGGCTTACGGTGATGGCCGACGCCACTACGCTGGAGCATGCCCTCATAAACCTCGTGACAAACGCGCGAGACGCCATGCCCGGAGGGGGGACAGTCACGGTGAAGGCCGGAAAAGCGGACCCCGCGAAGGTCCCCGCGGGCGCTGCGTTTCACAACGGCGGACAGCGCGGGCCCTACGCCGTCGTATCGGTCTCGGACACCGGCCCGGGGATGGACGAAAAGACGAGGAGAAGGATCTTCGAGCCCTTCTTCACCACCAAGGAGCCGGGTAAGGGAACCGGACTTGGCCTCGCCATGGTTTACGGCGCCGTCACCCAGCAAGGAGGCTTCGTGGACGTCCAGAGCGAGCCCGGCAGGGGAACGACCCTGAGCATCTATCTGCCCCTTGGCCTATAACCCGCTCCACGTGCTTTGAGCCGCCGGGCACATCCTTGCCGCCCCCGGGCTTTTAATGTAGACTTTCAGAGTGATTACCCCCGAGCTGATAGTCAGCCTCCTTCTGATCCTGGCGGCGGCCTGGACCCTGGGGTATGTGTTTACGAGGCTGGGGCTGCCCGCCGTCATGGGCGAGCTGATGGCCGGCGTGCTCCTGGGGCCGGCGGTGCTCGGCCTCGTGGCCCCGTCGCCGTCCATAGAGCTCATAGCCGAGATGGGGATATTCTTCGTCATGTTCCACACCGGCCTGGAGCTCGACCCGAAGGAGCTGCTCCAGCACTTCTGGCCCTCGCTCTCCGTGGCCGTGGGCGGCTTCGTGCTTCCCTTCGCCATGGGCTACTTCTCGGCCAGGCTCTTCGGGGGCACGTTGTACCAGTCCCTTTTCGTGGGCATGGGGGTTTCCATCACGGCCATAGCCGTGCAGGCGATAATCCTCCATTCGATGAAGATAAACCGGACCGACCTGGGGCACATCATAATCGGCGCGGCCATAGCCGACGACATCCTGGCCCTCATCGCCTTCTCCACCCTCCTGGGGCTGGCCCGGACCGGGAGCCTCCAGCTGGCCGAGGTGTCGTGGATATTCCTTAAGGTGGCCGCCTTCTTCGGCGCCACTATCCTCGTCGGGCAGTTCGTCCTGCCGAAGTTCACGAAGAAGCTCCACGACAGGGAGGGCAAGGCCTTCACGTTCGCCCTGGTGTCGGCCTTCATAATGGCGTACTTCGCGGAGCTGGCGGGGCTGCACATAATCATCGGGGCCTTCCTGGCCGGGCAGTTCATAAGGAAGGAGATAATGGACGAGAACATCTTCCACACCATAAGCGACCGATTCTACGGCATAAGCTACGGCTTCCTCGTGCCGATATTCTTCGCCTCCCTCTCCTTCCACCTCCACTTCTACGCCGACTGGGGCTTCGTCGTCTTCTCCGCGGCCCTCATCGCGTTCGCCGTGGCCGGGAAGCTCCTGGGGTGCGGCCTGGGCTACATGGTCTTCAGGCGGAACTGGCGCGAGGGCATGATAGTGGGCTTCGGCATGAACGGCCGGGGGGCGGTGGAGCTCGTCGTGGCCTCGGTGGTCATAAAGCTCAGCGACAGGCTGTTGTCCGAGGGGGCCATTAGCGAGTCCCTCCTCACGGAGCAGCAGTTCTCGGCCCTGGTGCTCATGGCCTTCGTCACCACCATAATCGCGCCCCTGACGCTTAAGTGGTCGGTCCTGAGGACCTGCAAGTACGACGAGAAGACCACCTTCTGCCAGCTCTGGCCGGGCCCGTGACTCTCCTTGCCGCCCGGGGCTTTTTGAGGTAGACTTTCCCTTGACCCCATAACACACACGACGAGGAGGTTTTCTTATGGCCAGCCAGAAGCTAAAAGACATGCTTAACGACGCCATCGCCAGGGAGATATCGGTGAGCATCCAGTACATGTGGCAGCACGTGCAGATAAAGGGCCTGACGGCCGAGGCCGTGGGCGGCACGCTCCGCACCATAGCCATGGCCGAGATGCTCCACGCCGAGCGCATCGCCGAGAGGCTCGACTACCTCGGCGGCGAGCCCACCACCAAGCCGGCGAATATCGAGGTCGGAAAGAGCGCCGAAGAGATGCTCGCTCTGGACGTGGCCGCCGAGGAGGAGGCCATCGAGATGTACAGGGAGATAATCAGCCTCGCCGGCGAGGAGGGCGACTCCACCACGCGGCAGCTCTTCGAGCAGATACTGGCGGAGGAGGAGGGCCACCACGACACCTTCCGGACGCTCCTGGGAGTGTAGCCAATAGCCCTCGCGGGGGGGTGCGCGCCCTCCCTCATTCGAGCCCCAGTTTTTCGAACAGCCGCACCACCACGGCGTTTGAAAGAAGGAGCCCCTTCCGCGTCAGCCTCAAGCGGTCGTCCTCGATTCTCATGAGCCCCTCGTCGACGAGCTCCTC
>JASFVA010000136.1:0-4962 GCA_050050055.1 Nitrospirota bacterium | reverse complement strand
CCCTTGTTTTCGGGAGACGTGAGCTCTATATGGGAAGCGACGTTCCATATGGCGATGCAGTCGTCGTATACCCGAAGCGCCCTGCCGAGGGCCCACACGACCTCCCCGCGGGAGGGCCCCTCGGCATGGGGGCTCCTGGTGCATCTCTCGAGGGAGGCCCTCGCCCTGGCGAGCTTGTCCCGGAATTGGCCTGCGTCGGCGCCCACGGAGACCGAGGCCTCCAGGTCGGCGAAGTCCCGCAAGCCGGCCTTCAATGCCCTTTCGAAGGACCTGGCGTCGTGCCGGCGCTTGAGCCTTCGCCCGAGCGATAGCGCCGTGCCGCCGGCGGAAATCCCCCCGGCCGCCAAAAGCAGGGCGAAGAACCCCTTTTCGAGGGGCGGCCTGTATCTGCGCAATTGGATCAGGATTTCGGCCTCGATCAACTTGATTCTTTCCGTCTTCGCCGCGTCGACGACCACCACTTCCTCCGAGGAAGGGGCCGTCCTGGTATCCGAATAGTGAGTCACCCCGTCGTCGTCCACCCAGGCGTAGGCCACCTTCACCGGGGCGGAGTATCTTTCCGCGAGCCTAGTCTCGATGACCGGCACGGCCATCGACGCCGCGGCATAGATGAGCCCCGCGAGCGCCACCGGGTAGAACCACATCGTGACGTAGAACGGGAGAACCTTCTTCTCGTGCTCCGATGCGTCGTATAGCATGGCCCTCCTTAATCGCGGTGTCTCTTGAGCTCGAGCACAAGAGAGCGCTTTGTATCCTTCCGGCGCACGAAGCGGTCGTCGGCCCTCATGCCGGCGACCCAGACAATGTCGTCGCCGGAGGCCACGATGGGCACGGCGTCGCGCTCGTCGCGGGGCACCTTCTCGTCCACGAAGAAGTCCTGGAGCTTCTTTTTCTTTCCGAAGCCCTCGGGATAGAAATAGTCGCCCTCCTTCCGGGACCGGACCGTCAGGGGGGGAATCGCCCTGTCCGCGTCCAGGACCGCGACGTCGGCGCTTT
Organism: Nitrospirota bacterium; assembly: GCA_050050055.1. GTDB lineage: Bacteria > Nitrospirota > Thermodesulfovibrionia > Thermodesulfovibrionales > JdFR-86 > JARRNG01. Next base: position 3,966 of record JASFVA010000136.1, on the reverse strand, counting down.
CGCCCGGGGTCGCTTCCTCGTCCATGTGGGCAGAGAGCGCCAGCCCCGCCTCGCGGAGCGATATCTCCTCGCCGGGGCTGATGGTGTAAGCGCCGAGCTTCCGGGGCAACTCGGAGGTAAGGAGCAGGGTGGAGTATTTCTTTATCACCCTCACGTCGCGGGGAAGGTAGAGCCTGTCGCCCGCGCTTCCGGCCTTTATGAGGTGCACGATGTCCTCTATGTGCCCGAAGGCGATGGCCCTGAGCCCCTCGGTGGCGTCCACCGCCCGACGGAGGACCCTTCTGAGGAGCGCCGCGTCGAGCCCCTCCAGGGGCGTCATGAAGAGCTCGATGGAGCCGCCGGTCTTTCGAGAGACGAGCCTCATGAGGGTCTTTGTGACCTGGAGCTCGAGATACCTGTCCTCGTCCCTGAGAATCTCCGTGGTGCGGGCGATGGTTTCGGCTATGCCGGGGTTCACCTCCTTGAGGACGGGCATGATATTGCCCCTCAGGCGGTTCCTCAGGTAGTCGTGCTTGAGGTTCGAGTGGTCCACCACGTAGGAAATCCCCTCTCCGTCCAGAAACGCCTCGATGTCCCTCCTCTCGGTCTCTATGAGGGGGCGTATGATTCTCCCCCGCACGGGAGGAATCCCCGAAAGCCCCCTGGGCCCGGAACCCCGGAGGATGTGCATGAAGAAGGTCTCCACCTGGTCGTCGAGATGGTGGCCCAGGGCGATGCGGTGGGCGGCGCTTTCCATGGCGGCGTCTTCGAGGGCCTCGTACCTCAGGTTCCTGGCGGCGTCCTGGAGGCTGAGGCCCTGCTCCTCCGCATAGGGCCGGGGGCTTATCTGCTTCACTCCGAAGGGGACGTCCAGCCTGAGGCATAAGTCCCCGGCGAACTCTATCTCCGCGGGCGTCTCCTCGGGCCTGAGGCCGTGGTCCACGTACACCGCCCGGAGCCCGAGCGCCATCCCGGGGGCGAGGGCGTGGAGAATCGTGATAAGGCAAACAGAGTCCGGCCCCCCGGAGAGGCCGACCAGCACGGTCTCCCCTCCCGAGAGCATCGAATACTTCCTGATAGTGTCCGAAACCTTTTCAAAGAGGGACATCGCTAAAACCTGACTGTCACGCCCCTGGAGCGGAGATACTCCTTGGTCTCTCTTATAGTGTATTCCCTGTAATGGAAGATGGACGCGGCGAGAACGGCGTGGGCCTTGCCCTCTTCGAGGGCCTCGTAGAGGTGCTCGAGGCTGCCGGCCCCGCCGGAGGCTATGACGGGTATCTTGAGGGCCTCCGAGACGGCGCGCGTGAGGCCGATGTCGTAGCCGTCCTTTGTCCCGTCCCTGTCCATGCTGGTGAGGAGTATCTCGCCGGCGCCGAGCTCCTCCATGTACCTGGCCCATTTCACGGCGTCCAGCCCCCTGGGCTTCCTCCCGCCGTGGGTGTAGACCTCCCAGGAGTCCACCCCCTCGTCGGGCAGGAGGGCGCCTCCCTCCGCCCACTCCGGCGGCTCCCCGGCCCTTCCGCGGCAGCTCTTCGCGTCTATGGCCACCACTATGCACTGGCTTCCGAAGCGCTCGGCGGCCTGCCTCACCGCCCGGGGGTCTTTCACCGCGGCGGTGTTTATGGCCACCTTGTCGCTCCCGGCGTTAAGGAGGTTTCTGATGTCCTCGAGGCTCCTGACCCCGCCGCCAACGGTCAGGGGCATGAAGATGTCGTCGGCCGTCCTCCTTACGACGTCCAGTATGATGTCCCGCTTTTCGTGGGAGGCCGTGATGTCGAGGAAGACGAGCTCGTCGGCCCCCTGCTCGTCGTAGAAGACGGCGTTTTCCACTGGGTCTCCGGCGTCCCTTATGTTTACGAACTTCACGCCCTTCACGACCCTGCCGTCCTTGACGTCGAGGCAGGGGATTATGCGCTTGGCAAGCACTCTCTTTCTATCTCCTTCCGGCCCCGGAGAGCTCTATGGCCTCCCTGAGGTCCAGGGCCCCGGAGTATATGGCCTTCCCGGTGATGGCCCCCCAGAGGCCCTCAACGTCCATCAGGTTCCGGATGTCGTCGATGGAGGATACCCCGCCCGAGGCGATGACCGGGACGTCCACGGCCCCGACGATGCTGGCCGTGGCCTCTATGTTGGGCCCCGAGAGCATCCCGTCCCTGGAGATGTCGGTGTATATTATGCCCGCCGCCCCCAGGGACTCCATCTCCCGGGCGAAGCCCGCGGCGTCGTGGCCCGTGACCTCGGTCCAGCCCTTCACGGCTACCCTGCCGTCCCGGGCGTCTATGCCCACGAGCACCCTGCCGGGGTATTTGCCCGCGGCCTCGCCAACGAGTTCCGGCCTCTCGGCGGCCGCCGTGCCGAGTATGACCCTGTCGATGCCAAGGTCTATGAGCATGGAGACCCTATCGGTGTCCCTTATGCCTCCGCCGAGCTCCAGGGGGACGTCCACGGCCCCCCGGATGGCCTTCACGGCCTCGAGGTTCTTCTGCTCGCCCGTGAAGGCCCCGTCGAGGTCCACCAGGTGGATGAGCTCCGCCCCCAGGCCGCGCCAGCGCCGCGCCGTGGAGGCGGGGTCGTCGGAGTAGACCGTCTCGTCCTCCGCCCGCCCCTGGAGGAGCCGGACGCATTTGCCGCCCCTGAGGTCTATTGCGGGGATCACAAGCATAGTATTAATATAACAAATGGCGGTAATCGCGGAAAAGAAGAACTTCAAAGTCCGGATTTCCTTCTTCCTCGTCTTCCTGCTGTCTCTCGCCCTGCCGTCGGGGGCCCCGGCCTTCGCCGTGCCCGAGAGGCTCGAGTATTCTATTAGGTGGGAGTTCATCCACGCCGGCAATTCGGTCCTCGAGATCGCCCCGGAAGGCGGAAAGACCCTGAAGATAGTCTCCAGGGCCTGGTCATCGAAGTTCCTGTCCATCTTCTACAAGGTCGAGGACCGCATAGAGGTGCTTGTGGAGGAGTCGTCGTACCTGCCCTTCAGATACCGCCTCGACCTCCGCGAGGGGCGCCACAGGAAGGACAGGGAGGTGCTGTACCTGCGCGAGATGGGGAAGATAGTCCTGAACAACAGGCACAAGGACGAGATAAAGGAGTTCGACGCCCAGGGGGCCGTCTACGACCCCATCTCGGCCTTCTACAGGATTAGGGAGATGGACCTGGAGGTGGGCAGTCCCCTGTTCGTCAGGGTCTTCGACAACGGCAAGCTCTACGACGTGGAGGTGCAGGTGCTGAAGAAGGAGAGGGTGAGCGTGCCGGCGGGCACTTTCGACACCGTCCTGGTCAAGCCCATACTCAAGTCGGAGGGCATCTTCATGCGCAAGGGTGACGTTTACATCTGGCTCACCGACGACGAGAGGAAGGTCCCAGTGAAGATGAAGTCCAAGGTCAAGGTGGGGGCCATAAACGCCGTGCTGGTGGGGGGTGCCTATTGAAGGTCTCGGTAATAGTAACCACCTACAACAACCCCGGGGCCCTTTCGAAGGTCCTCGAGGGGTTTTCCCTCCAGAGCAGTCTCCCCGACGAGGTCATCGTCGCCGACGACGGCTCGGGCCCCGAGACCGCCGGGCTCGTGGAAAGGACGAAAGAGGAGTCGGCTCTGGCCATCGAGCACGTGTGGCAGGAGGACCTGGGCTTCAGGCTCGCAAGAATCCGCAACGAAGCGATTAGACGGGCGAGGGGAGAGTATTTGATAATAATGGACGGCGACTGCGTCCCGAACAGGCATTACGTGGCCGACCACCTCGCCCTTGCCGAAAGAGGCCACTTTGTCCAGGGCAAGAGGGTGCTCCTCGACAGCGAGGCCTCGGAGGGATTCGACGCCCACAGGGCGAATTCCATTGCGGGGCTTCTCAGGGACCTCGCGGGAGGGCACCTCGGCAACGCGCACCACCTTCTGAGGATGCCCGGGTTCCCTGCTTTAAGGAGCAGGAAACTCAAGGGGATCAAGGGTTGCAACACGGCCTTCTTCAAGGACGACGCCTACGCCGT
>JASFVA010000135.1:0-5025 GCA_050050055.1 Nitrospirota bacterium | reverse complement strand
TGATTATCTTCTGGTGGCCCAGGTGCACGCCGTCGAAGTTCCCTATGGTGACCACGGCGCCCCTGTGCCGGGGCCTTATGTCCTCGATGGCGTTCAGGACGTCCATGCCTAACCTGCCGCCTCCTCCAGGAGGGCCCTGTAGACCCTCCTTACCTTTGCCCTGGTCTCCTCGGCGGTGCCGGAGTTGTCTATGGCGAAGTCGGCGCGCTTCGTCTTCTCCTCGATGGGCATCTGGCTGCCGAGCCTTCGCAGGCTCTCTTCGCGGGGGACGCCCATGGCGTCGAGCCTCGCCAGGGCGGTCTCCTCGTCGGTGTAGACGGTTATGGTCCTGTCGAACCGGCCCTCGTGGCCCCGCTCGAAGATGACCGGGGCCTCCACGACGGCGATTTCGGCCTCCGCCCCCTCGAGGAGCCCCTCCACCCTCTCGAACACCAGGGGGTGGAGCACGTCCTCCACGGCCCGCCGGACGCTCGCGTCGCCGAAGACCTTTTCCGAGGCCTTTGCCTTCGCGAGCCTCCCCTCCGTGTCGAAGGCGTCATCGCCCAGCAGGGGCCTCAGCCGCTTGAGGACGGCCTCTTCCGCGAGGAGGTCGCGCACTATCTCGTCGGCGTTCACGGTGAAGGCCCCCAGCTCGCCGAACATCCCGAGCACCGTGGTCTTCCCCATTCCGATATTTCCCGTAAGGCCCACCCTGAGCATGGTCGGTTATTATAACCCAACGCAGGCCCGCGGCGGCCCGGCTTCCGGGGATGTCCCGCTCCCTTCGAGGGGCTCCGCCGCGGCGGGGCGGCTAAAGCCAGAACTCCGGGTAGCGGCGGGTGCGGGGGATGTTGTTTACGACGAGGGCCACGGCGAGCATGAGGGCCGCGCCGAGGGCCGCGGGCACAAGGGCGTAGAGGTAGCCCAGGGCGTGGACCTTGTCGCTTCCTATCACGGCGATGAGGGCCGTGGCCCCGCCGGGCGGGTGCAGGGTCTTTGTGGCGTGCATGAAGGCGATGGCCGTGGCCACCGCCACCGAGGAGGCCAGCCACATCTCCGAGCCCAGGGCCTTGAAGCAGAGCACGCCGATTACCGCCGAGAAGACATGCCCGCCCATGAGGTTCCGGGGCTGGGCCAGGGGGCTCTTGATGGCCCCGTAGAGGAGCACTGCCGAGGCCCCGAAGGAGCCGATTATCATGACCAGGTCCGTGCCCGCGAGAAGCCTGAAGTTGGCCGCGGCCACGGCGGCGATGCCCAGGAAGGCCCCGATCCACGACCACCCTATCTCCGCGAGGCTGACGCGCGGCGGGCTCTTGGTCGTGCCCTTCATCTTGGCGAAATAGCCGGTGGAGTTCATCCCCTCGGCCTCAACCGCTTCCTCTCAGGAAGGCCCCCACGACGTCGGCCCTCGACACTATGCCCGCGAGCCTTCCGGCCCCGTCCACCACGGGCACGCGGTTTATGCCCCGCCGGGTGAAGACGGCGGCTATCTCCGTCAGGGCCGTCTCCTCGCGGACGGTCACGGCGGGGGTGGACATGATTTCGCGGGCCTCCATCTTCCTGGCGGGCACGGCCACGCAGCCCTTCCCCCTCAGGCATTCCGACACTATGCCCATGAACCCCCCGGCCCCCCCGCCTCCCATGAGGGCCAGAAAGTCCTTCTCCGAGACGACCCCCTCCACCTTCCCCCCGTCGCCCACCACGGGCACCCCGGCCACGCCGGTGCGGGCCAGGGTCTCGGCGACTTCCTTAAGGGGGGTGTCGGGCCTCACAGAGTGGACGTGGCGGGTCATTATGTCGCGGGCCTTTACGGCCAGCACCCTCTCGGCGGCGTGCCGGAAGGCCAGGCGGTAGAGCTCCTTGAAGTCCGCTGGGGTGATGTCGAGGAAGCCCTCGGTCTCCCGCATGGCGTCGTAGACGTCCTCGTCCGAGATGTCGAGCCTGGAGACGAAATCCTTTTCCGGGGGTTTTTCCGCCATCTTCCCTCCTCCGGATTTCCTTAAATCATAATGCACCGGAGCGGGGCAGGCATATGATGTAAATCATGGGGCCCGGCTTGAACTTTCGGAGGGGGCTGTGATGTAATGTCTGGGTAGCCCGTCATGGAAGACCCCCGCAGGACCGATATCGATTTTTCCCAGTCGCGCCTCCGCTTCCCGGAGGACGAGGGCAGGCACGAGTGGCTCCCCATGCTCCTGGACGCCTACGCCATGGTGGACGCCGGCGTGGAGCTCGCCATAAAGGAGCACGCCGGGAGGACCGGGAGGCCCCTGGCCTGCGCCAAGGGCTGCGATTCCTGCTGCCGGAGCCAGACCGACATCCCCCTTTATCCCCTGGAGCTCGTGGGCCTCTACTGGTACGCCACCGAGAAGCTCGCCGGCGAGGCGCGCTCCACGGTGAAAGAGAGGCTCCTGTTCTTCACCAAGGACCGCCCATGCCCCTTCCTCGTCAAGGGGGAGTGCTCCGTGCACCCCATGCGGCCCGTCTCCTGCAGGCAGTTCAACGTCTTCGGCGAGCCCTGCTCGCCCGGCGAGGACCCCTACTTCACGCGGCGCGAAGACGTGCTCACCCCCATCAGGGAGCACACGGTCAGGGCCTTCGCCGCCATGCTCCCGTTTTACGGGATTAAGAAGGAGTCCGAGGAAGAGGTGGACCGCATAATAAACGGGGAGGTCCGAAACCTCCGCTCCACGGACTGGAAGAAGCTCTACAAGGTAATGGAGTCCTTCGAGGCGGAAAACCCCCGCGCCGCCGGATAACGCGCCCTGCCGCCGGAGGGCCTCCGCCGGGACATTTCAACTGACGGCATTTCAACTGACGGAGGCGGCATCCCCTTAATTAAGGGGCCGCGGTCCCCACGAAGGTTTTCGCCCGTCTCCGCCGGCAGCGCCCCCTTCGCTTGGGGCACCCAGGCGGCGGGGAAGGGAAAGCGGCAATCCCGGCGGCGCCTACTTCCCCGTAATCTCCTTTATCTCCTTTTTCGCCTCCGCGAGCTCCTTCACCTGTTCCTTGTCCAGCCTCAGGAGCATCTCCTGGAACTCGCCCACGTGGGTCTTTTCCTCCTTGGCGATGTCCAGGAGGACCAGCCTGATGTGCTTGTCCCTGGCCAGCGCCGCCATCTGCTCGTAGAGGTTTACGGCGTCCAGCTCTGCGATGATGGCCGCCCTCAGGATCTCCTTGTCCACGTCTCCTGCCTTGGCCTTGCCGAGGTCGATGGGTATCTTCGAAAGCATGTGCCTACCTCCTTCCGTTGGGTGTCGGGTGAGTAAATGGTAGTGCAAAACCTGACCGAATTCAAGCCCGGACTAAAGGGGAAACCCGGCGAAAAAGCGGGCCGGGGCCGCCGCCCGGAGCCGGCGGCGAACCCTCCCCTGGCCGGGCAGGGGAGGGGCGCGGCCCGGGAGACCCGGTCCGTGTCCCCGCAACCCACTGGTATAACAGGCATATTTCTGGCCCCGGCCTTGCACTTGACTCTTTCCATTCATTTGATACACTCGCATATAGGAGGGGTTAGACGGGCTTCCTCATGCTTTGGGCTGTGGAAGTCAGCTTGACAAGCATCGACTAAAGTCTTATAATGTCAATTGGATAAAGGCTATGGCGAAGGTGAAGGATTATTACGAGGTCCTGGGGCTTGAGCGGGGCGCGAGCGTCGAGGAGGTGAAGCGCGCCTACAGGAAGCTCGCGCGCAAGTACCACCCCGACCTCAACCCCGGGGACAAGAGCGCCGAGGAGCGCTTCAAGGAGGCCAACGAGGCCTACGCGGTCCTGAGCGACCCCAAGAAGAAGGAGGAGTACGACCAGTTCGGCAAGAGCCCCTTCGGCGCCGAGGGGGCGCCCTTCGGGTTCGGGGCCGGGGGCTGGCCCGGCGGGGCCGAGGGACGCTTCGAGGACGTATTCGATTTCGGCTTCGGCGACATCTTCACCGACTACTTCGGCGGCGCGGGAATCAGGCGGGGGCCCGAGGCCTTCAGGGGGGCCGACCTCTTGGCCGAGCTGGAGGTCTCGCTGGAGGAGGCCTTCGCCGGCACCACGAGGAGGATGACCATAACCCGCGAGGTCAACTGCGCCAGGTGCAAGGGCACCGGGGCGGAGGCGAGCTCCACCTGCCCCTCCTGCGGGGGCTCGGGCAGGCGCGAGACGTCGAAGGGCTTCATCAGGACCTCGCGGCCCTGCCCGGAGTGCGGGGGCGCCGGCACCAAGGTCACCAAGAAGTGCGCCGCCTGCGGGGGCTCGGGAAGGACCCTGAGGAACGAGACCGTCACCGTCAAGATCCCAGCCGGCGTGGACTCGGGCTCCGTGGTCAAGCTCCGGGGCCTGGGCAGCGACGGCACGGGCGGGGGCCCGCCGGGCGACCTGAGGCTCAAGATACACGTGAGGCCCCATCCGCTTTTCAAGCGCAGGGGCAACGACCTGTATGTCGAGCTGCCGGTGACCTTCGGCGAGGCCGCCCTGGGGGCCAAGGTGGAGGTGCCCACCATCGACGGAAAGACCAGGATGACCATCCCCCCGGGCACGCAGGGCTCGCAGCGCTTCAAGCTCAAGGGCAAGGGGATGACCGCCCGCGAGGGCAGGGGCGCCAGGGGCGACCTCTACGTGGACGTGGGGATAGTGGTCCCCAGGGACCTGGACGAAAATGGCCGCCGGGCCGTCAAGAGCATAGAAGAGGCTTATGCCGAAAGCCCCAGGAAGGGGATGGGGAAGTAAGCCGGGGGGGACGTGATAATGGAAAAGGACAAGGACAGGCCCCTTTACATGATAGGCGTCGTCTCCAGGATGCTCAGGGTGCATCCGCAGACGCTCCGGCTCTACGAGAAGGAGGGCTTCGTCAGGCCCAAGCGCATGGGCGGCCAGAGGCTCTATTCCGAGGCCGACCTGGAGAGGCTGAGCCTGATACTGGAGCTTACGCGCGACCTGGGCGTCAACCGCGCCGGGGTGGAGATCATCCTGAGGATGCGCCACAGGCTCGAAAGCCTCCAGTCGGAGGTGGAGGAGATGCTCGACCTGATGGAGGAGGGCATGAGGCTGGAGTTCAGCGAGAAGATA
>JASFVA010000134.1:0-5027 GCA_050050055.1 Nitrospirota bacterium | reverse complement strand
GATTACGTTTCGCACGCCCTCGATGGTGTATACGCCGCCCGTCACGTGCTTGCCCTGGTAGGCCAGGGCGGTGCCGAACCGGTTGACGTCGATATGGTTCTCGTCGACGTCGCTGGGGAAGACGGGCAGCATGAAGAAGTCTATGTTGGGCATCCGGTCCACTACCCTGGCTATGTCCCTGAGGTCGGAGAGGGTCGCCCTTCTCCGCAGGCCGCTTCCCGGCTCGAGAACGTAGAGGGCGGTCCCGCCGGTTCCCGCGTAGACGTTGTTCCCCCCCACGTGCAGGGTGTGCTCCGGACGCTGGCCGTAGAGGTGGACCATGCCGGGCGCCCTGCCTATGAGGTCCATGACGAGTTCGGGCTTCATCTTCACGACCGAGGTCTCGCGGTCCGCTTCCGCTCCGGCCTGGGCGAAGAGTTCGAGGGCCTCGGGGTTCTTCACCCTTATGCCGATTTCTTCGAAGACCCTCATGCTGGCGTCGTGGATCTGGCGGATGCTTTCGTCGCCGAGGGGCTTGTAAAACCCTTTTTCGCTATCGATTCGCAGTTTCATCTCTTCCATTATGCTCGATTCCGTTTTCATGATAAAATCATCTCCTGGCGATGCAAGATTCCTTGGAACACATGGTGCAAGGATTGACCTGCGCCTTCCGCGTCCCCGGGGCTATCCCGAAGACCCCGGAAACGGATTTCCTCGGGCTCATGAGGCAGTCCTCGGTCAGGCTGACCCCGGCGGCGTCGCTGTCCAGCACCTCGAATATCTTCTTCTGCTCCCTTATGTTCCAGTCGCAGTAGCCCGGGCTGAAGCGCAGGGTGGTGGATTTCCGGCTGTCCGACAGAGCCGCGTCGAACCGCTTTTGGAAGTTGTCCACGGCTTCTTCCACCGCAACCGAACCTATGACGTCGTATATGTAGGCCTCTGAGATCTTGTTTCCCCGGGCGAGTTCCTTTACGACCCTGTCCACCCCCCCGCCGATTGTGGCGAGGAAGACCGCTACCCGGTCGCACTTCTTCAGCGTCCGGGAAAGCTTCGCGCTCTTCAGGGCGGTCCCGTCCTCCAGCACCACTGTGCCCGCCTCGGCGGCCTTCACCTTCTTCGTGGTATACAACACCTTCGGCCTGGCGAGCCTCAGCACGTCGCGAACGGACTTTTCCACCTTTGAGGCCGCTCTCCTCGGCACTTTGCCGGACCTGTCCCCGAGGAGGCGGAATACCCTTCCTTTGTCGATGTCTCTTATGTCGCTCTTCAATAATTTCATATCGTTTTCTTCAAAAGACAATACGTCGTTCCAAGAAAAAAATAGTTCCTTCCGCTTATTGTCTGTTAATTGTTAACTGATGCCGGCCTATCAGTTGCCGGCTGGATTGGAAGCTGCCGCCCGGATAGCCCCCCGACCGAACCCCGGCGGCCACCTGTGCTAAGGGTTCTTGTGATACATTCTCGATTCCTTGATCGAAAACATAGCCCTTATTATAACAAATCCTCCGAATTATAACAGAGAAATTCTGATTTATTACGCGATATTATCGCGGCGGCGGAGGCGGACGCGGTGGTAAGGTGCCATGGTTATTGCATTTATAAGCGTGTTAAAACTATGTTTTAACAATATTGATTTTCCGCAAAGGAGTAACATAACATATCATGATGATAGCGGCTGCCCTGGCATTTCTCGTGATGCTCAACCCCTTCGCTCTGTTCATTTATCTTCAGCCGATAATGAGGGAGCTCTATCCGGCGGCCTTCAGGCAGGTGCTCTTTCGCGCCTCCATTATCTCCTTAAGCATATTTCTGATATTTGCCGTGGTAGGGGAGTTCTTTTTCTCGCGCGTACTCGGCATTAATTTCGAGGCCTTCAGGATATTCGGGGGCATCATACTTTTTTCCTATGCCTTCATGTTCATAATACAGGGCCGGCGCTCGCTCATAGCCATGAAGGAGGACCTCCACGACCTCGCCTCGGAAATAGCCCTCCCTTTTATGGTGGGGGCGGGGACGATTTCCTTAAGCATCCTGCTGGGGCACAGGTTCGGACCGGCAAAGAGCCTGTTGGTGCTGCCGGCAGTGGTGGCCGTGAACTTCTTCATCGTGGTGACCCTCACCCTCGTGAGGAAAGCCCTTTCGGCGGAGTTGAGGGTCGCTTTCGACAAGGTCATGGAGATGTCCCTCCGGCTCAACGGGTTTTTCCTCGGCTCCATAGGCCTGAACATGGTTATCATCGGCATAAACAATATTTATTTCCCGAACGTCCGCTGATCTCCCGGAAATCGACACGGGAATCGGCCCGCCGTGTCGTAATTGTCAAGGGAGCCGCTCTTATGCTAAATTAATGGATTAATTTTCTGTAGCATTGCGGAGGACACATGACCATAAAGCACCTCTCTGAAGGCCTGACTTTCGATGATGTCCTTCTGGTACCCGCCCGGTCGGACGTAGTGCCCAGGGAAGTCGACATCTCGACCAACTTGACAAGGCGCATCAAGATAAATATCCCGCTCCTGAGCGCTGCGATGGACACCGTCACGGAGTCCGCCATGGCCATAGCCATGGCCAGGGAGGGCGGCATCGGCATCATCCACAGGGCAATGAGTCCCGGGAGACAGGCCCTGGAGGTCGAAAAGGTCAAGAAGTCCGAAAGCGGAATGATAATAGACCCCGTCACCATTTCCCCCGACGAGCGGATATCGAAGGCCCTGGAGATGATGAAGAATTTCAAGATATCGGGAGTCCCGGTCACGGTGGGGGGCAAGCTCGTGGGCATCCTGACCAACAGGGACCTGAGGTTCGAGACGAACTTCAGGAAGAAGGTCTCCACGGTCATGACGAAGAAGGGGCTGGTCACCGCCCCCGTGGGCACAGGCCTCGAGCAGGCCATAGCGCTTCTTCACGAGCACAAGATAGAGAAGCTCCCCATCGTGGACAAGGGATTCAAGCTGAAGGGGCTCATAACGATCAAGGACATCGAGAAGAAGCGCAAGTACCCTAACGCCTGCAAGGACAAGATGGGGAGGCTCAGGGCCGGGGCCGCCGTCGGCGTGGGGGACGACGCGGTCGCTCGAGCGGAGCTCCTGGTGAACGCGGGAGTGGACGTCCTGGTTATCGACACCGCCCATGGCCACACGAAATCGGTGACGGATACGCTGAGGGTCTTAAAGAAGCAGTTCGAGGTCGATGTGGTGGCAGGCAACGTGGCCACCTCCGAGGCCGCCACCGACCTCTTGAAGGCGGGGGCCGACGCCCTCAAGGTGGGCATCGGGCCGGGCTCCATATGCACCACCAGGATCGTCGCCGGGGCCGGAGTGCCTCAGATCACGGCGATAATGGAGTGTGCCTCGGTTGCCGGGAAGGCAAGGGTTCCCATCATAGCCGACGGCGGCATCAAGTTCTCGGGAGACGTGATAAAGGCCCTCGCCGCCGGCGCGAATTCGGTGATGATCGGCGGCCTTTTCGCCGGGACGGACGAGTCTCCGGGAGAGACCGTGCTCTACCAGGGCAGAAGCTACAAGGTCTACCGGGGCATGGGCTCTATCGGGGCCATGGAGCAGCAGCAGGGGGCCCGGGACCGATACAAGCAGACCGACGTGGAGGCAGCCAAGCTTGTGCCGGAGGGCGTCGAGGGAAGGGTCCCCTACAAAGGCCCGATTTCCTCGAGCGTCCATCAGCTCATGGGCGGCCTTCAATCGGGAATGGGCTACTGCGGGACCCGCGACCTGAAGACCCTGAGGAGGAAGGCCAAGTTCGTCCGCATCTCCGGGGCGAGCCTAAGGGAGTCGCACGTCCACGACGTCATAATCACCCGCGAGGCCCCGAACTACCGTATAGAGTGGTAGGCTCTCCCGCCCGCTGCGGGGCCCACTTAAACCGCGCGCTCTTCTGTGATATATTAGTCCTGTTATGGGCGAAGGAGAGTTCCTCGAGACCGCTTTCAGGGCCGCCAGGAATGCCGAAGGCGTAATCCTCGGGAACCTGGGCGCTCTCGCGCGGGGCGACATAGACAGCAAGCAGGCTTCGGATTTCGTGACCCGCGTCGACAGGGAGTCCGAGGAGACGATTGTCGAGACCATCAGGGCGAGCTTCCCAGACCACACTTTCCTGGCCGAGGAATCCCTCAAGGACACGGGCAAGCGGTACCGCTGGGTCATAGACCCCCTGGACGGCACCACCAACTTCATACACCAGTACCCCATGTTTTCCGTGTCTATCGCCCTCGAGGCCGGGGGAGAGGTCGTCCTCGGGGTGGTGCTCGACCCCCTGAGGGACGAACTCTTTCACGCCGAGAAGGGCAGGGGCGCTTTCCTAAACGGCGAGCCCCTCAGCGTCTCCTCCGTCGAGTCTACCGGGGGCAGCCTTATAGCCACGGGATTCCCCTTCAGGAACAAGGGCATGACGGACCTGTACCTGGAGGCCTTCAGGAGGGTATTCCTCGCCTCCGGAGACCTCAGGAGGGCGGGCTCGGCGGCCCTGGACCTCTGCCATCTTGCGGCGGGAAGGTGCGAGGGGTTTTTCGAGCTGGGCCTCAGCGCCTGGGACGTGGCCGCGGGAGGGCTGATGATAGAGGAGGCCGGCGGGGTCATAACCGACTTTTCGGGCGGCGAGGACTATCTTGCCACCGGAAACGTCGTGGCCGGCAACCCCACGACCCACGGCCTGCTTCTGGAGATTATGAGAGAGACCTTCAAGGGGGTCATAGACAGGTGAGCCCCGGAAAGGAGCGCCCATGAAGATATGTGCCGCGTGCGGAAAGAAGGTAGTGATAGACGAATACTTCAGCCGCAAGTCCACCTGCGAGCACTGCGGCGAGGAACTGCACGTGTGCCTCAATTGCCGAAACTACAGCGAGTCCAGCCGCCAGTGGTGCGTGGAGCCCAGGGCGGAGCTCCCCCGCACCCGCGACAAGGCCAATTTCTGCGACTGGTTCCGCTACCGCGAGGGGGGCAAGGCCGCCGGTCCCTCCGCGGGACCGAAGGGCGAGGCGAGAAGGAAATTCGACGACCTCTTTAAGAAATAACCGTGCGTTTTCCCACTGTCAG
>JASFVA010000133.1:0-5055 GCA_050050055.1 Nitrospirota bacterium | reverse complement strand
GGGTCGGTCTCCGAGGGGCCCTCGACGAGCACCTCCTGCACCGTGCCCTCGAGGGGTTTGTTCTTCCGGAGGGTTATATCGTCCTGAAGGGCGAGAATTTCCCTGAGCCTTTCGAGCTTAACCTCCTCCGGAAGCTGCCCCTCCATCGTCTCGGCCCTGGTGCCTGGCCTGGGAGAGAACCTGAAGGCGAAGATGCCGTCGAAGCAAAGCTCCTCCAGGGCCCTGACGGTGGCCCTGTGGTCCGCCTCCGTCTCCGTGGGAAATCCCGAGATGATGTCCGACGTTATTGCGATCCCGGGTATCCTCTCCTTGAGCCTATCAACTTTACCCGCGTATTCCTCGAAGCCGTATTTTCTGTTCATGAGCCCCAGTATCCGCGAGGACCCCGACTGCAGCGGCAGGTGTATGTGCTCGCACAGGCTTGGCAGCTCCGCCATGGCATCGACGAGGGCGTCGGAGAAGTCCTTGGGGTGCGAGGTAACGAACCTCACCCTTTCGATTCCCTCCACCGCGTCGATTTTCCTTAAAAGCCCCGGAAAGTCCGTGTCCGAGCGGTAGGAATTGACGTTCTGGCCGAGGAGCGTCACCTCCTTGTACCCCTCAGAGGCCAGGCCCTCGATTTCCCTTATTATGCTCTCCGAGGGGCGGCTCCTCTCCCTGCCCCTGGTGAAGGGGACGATGCAGTAAGAGCAGAAGTTGTCGCACCCGTACATGATGGACACCCATGCCCTGCCCCTCTCCGTCCTCAGGGCCGGGAGTTCCTCCATGTCGAGAGAGGGGTTTTCCCCGAGGGCCGAATCACGCGACGCGCGGCCTTCCATGTCGGTGATTCTGTGGAGGTTCTGGGGGCCGAGGATGAAGTCCACGTGGGGCGCCCTCTTCATGAGCCCTTCGCCCATCTGCTGCGCCACGCAGCCCGCCACGGCCACCCTGAGGTCCGGTCGGCTTTTCTTCAGCGACTTGAGCTTCCCCAGTTCGCTGAAAAATTTCTGCTCGGCCTTCTCGCGGATGCTGCAGGTGTTGAATATTATGAGGTCCGCTTCCTTGTGGTCCCGGGCGGGGGCGTAGCCCTCACGGGAGAGAATGCCGGCCATCTTCTCGGAGTCGTGGACGTTCATCTGGCAGCCCCAGGTCGCTATAAGGTACTTCTTCATAATCAATTATTATCCCAGAACGGATGTCGGATGGGCAAGGAGCGAAGAGGCCGCTTCCCGATAAAGGGCCTCAGGCAGCCCTGAACTTCCTGAGCCTGAGGGCGTTCGTGACGACCGTGACGGAGGACATGCCCATGGCGAAGGCGGCGAATATGGGGCTGAGGAGTATTCCCCAGACGGGATAGAGCGCCCCCGCCGCCAGGGGGATGAGTATCGTGTTATAAGCGAAGGCCCAGAAGAGGTTCTGCTTTATGTTCCTTAAAGTGGCCTTCGAGAGCTTTATGGCCGTGACCACGCCGCCCAGTTCTCCCTTTATGAGGGTTATGTCCGAGGCCTCCATGGCGACGTCCGTGCCCGTTCCTATCGCTATGCCCACGTCGGCCTGGGCGAGCGCGGGGGCGTCGTTTATGCCGTCGCCCACCATGGCCACAACCCTGCCCTCGGCCTGGAGCTTCTTGACCTCCTCGGCCTTCTGGTCAGGGAGCACCTCGGCAAGCACCCTGTCGATTCCCACCTTGCGGGCGATGGCCTCTCCGGTGCGGCGGTTGTCTCCCGTGAGCATGACCACCTCTATGCCCAGGCTCCGGAGGCTTTCTACCGCCTCCTTCGAGCCCTCCTTAAGGGTGTCGGCGACGGCTATTACGCCGGCCGCGGCGCCGTCCAGGGCCACGAACATTGGGGTCTTTCCCTCGCGGGCCATCTCCGAGGCCTTCTCCTCCAGGCCGTCAAGGCCGACGCCCTCGTCCCTCATCATCGCCTCGTTGCCCAGTAGGACGCTCCTTTCGCCGACCCGGGACTTGATGCCGTGGCCGGGTACGGCGCTGAATTCCTTCGCGCCCTCCAGGGCCACGCCCTCTTCCTCGGCCTTCCTGACGATGGCCTCGCCCAGGGGGTGCTCGGAGCCCTTCTCCGAGGAGGCGGCGTAGAAGAGGATGTCCCTCTCGGAGGTTTCGCCGTTTGATACGACGTCGGTGACCGCCGGCTCGCCCCTGGTGAGGGTGCCGGTCTTGTCGAAGACGATGGCGTTTATCTTGTGGGCCGTCTCGAGAGACTCGCCGCCCCTTATGAGGATGCCGTTTTCGGCGCCCTTCCCCGTGCCGACCATTATGGAGGTGGGCGTGGCCAGGCCCAGGGCGCAGGGGCAGGCGATGATGAGCACGGCTATGAAGTTCAGAAGGGCGTATGTCAGGGCCGGCTCGGGCCCGAAGAAGAACCATACCAGGAAGGTGAGCGTGGCAATCCCTATCACCGTTGGCACGAAGTAGGCCGCGATGAGGTCCGCGAGCCTCGCTATGGGGGGCTTGGTGCCCTGGGCCTCCTGCACCATGTTGATTATCTGGGCGAGCATGGTGTCGCGCCCGACCTTTGAGGCCTCGAACTTGAAGGAGCCCGTCTTGTTGATGGTCGCGCCTATTACCGTGTCGCCGGCCCTCTTCTCGGCGGGGATGGACTCGCCGGTGATCATCGATTCGTCCACCGAGGAGTATCCATCGGCGATGACCCCGTCCACGGGAATCTTCTCGCCCGGCCTCACCACGATGATGTCGCCCACCTCGACGTCCTCCACGGGAACGTCGGTCTCCCGGCCGTCCCTCAGGACCCTTGCCGTCTTGGCCTGCAGGCCGATGAGCTTCTTGATGGCCTCGGAGGTGTGCCCCCTCGCCCTGGCCTCGAGGACCCGGCCAAGGAGTATGAGGACGATGATGGCCGCCGCCGTGTCGAAGTAAACGTGGGCCTGGTAGCCCTTGACCTCGAAGACCGAGGGGAAGAAGGTCGCCGTTATACTGTATATGTATGCCGCCGAGGTGCCCACGGCTATGAGGGTGTTCATGTTGGATGTCCGGTGCCTTGCCGCCGCCACGGCCCCGGTGTAGAATTGCCAGCCCACCCAGAACTGAACCGGGGTCTCAAGCAGGAACTGTATGAAAAAGCTCGTCTGCCGGGGAACCGCAAACAGGGCGCCGAGGCCCAGCTTTTCCCAGAAGACCAGGATGAAGATCGGCACGGTGAGGGCCGCGCCCACGAAGAGCTTAAGTTTCAGCCTCCGGTAGGCCGCCTCGCGCTCGCGCCTTTCCTTCTCGACGATGTCCTCGCCCTCGGCAACGGTGACCACCTCGTAACCGGCGTCCTTGACAGCGCGCTTGAACTCCCTTACGCCGACCTGCGAGGGGATGTATTCCACCGTGGCCCTCTCGGTGGCGAAATTCACGTCGGCCGAAAGGACTCCGTCGAGGGAGCCCAGGGCCTCCTTGACCCGGGCGGCGCAGGCGGCGCAGGTCATGCCCTTGACGGGAAGCGTCTGCTTGGCCACTGTCGCTCCGTAGCCCTGGTCCTTTATCGCGTGGATGAAGTCGTCCACCGAGACCTTCACGGGGTCGTACTCGACCGTGGCCTTCTCGGCGGCGAAATTCACGCTGGCCCCCTTTACGCCGCTCATCGAAGAGAGGGTGTCCTGGATTCTCGTGGCGCAGGCGGCGCAGCTCATGCCCGTAACGGGGATGTCGAGCCGCTTGGGCCCCGCTTCCCCTTTTCGGGAGGCGGCCCCGGACTCCCCGGGAGGATGGGCGTGTCCGCCGCCCGGCTTATTCAGGTATCTTTCCGGGTCCTTATCGAAATTTTCCTTGCAGGACGTCGAGCAGAAATAGTACGTGGAACCGTCCCTCCCGGAGGTCGCGACTGCTTCGGAGTCCTCTATTTCCATCCCGCAAACGGGGTCCCTTACCTTCATCCGCCTTCCTTCTCTTCGTTAAATTATCCGCTCCCTTTACATATTATATTACCGCGACAATTATGAAATTCCCATGAAGCGCCTGCCCTGGAAGGCCCTTGGCTTTCCGGGGTGTTATCAGCGAGGGTGCTCGATCGATAGTAGCGCCGTCGCGGACTTCTTGAGACATTTCTTGTGGCTTTTCGGAGCGTTCCATAGTAAAATACCGCTTTGCTTATAAACCCATAAAAATTATTTTGTCCACAAAGCCACGCAAGAAATGTTATCTTATTTATCAACCCTTTCACGGGGTTTTTTATTATTCACCTGAATAAGGGGGTAGACCTGATGTTAATAATCGGAGAAAAGCTCAGCATCATCGCCAAACGGGTCAGAGAGGCTATGATGGCAAAGGACAAGGGCCCCATACAGGAGATTGCCAAGGCCCAGGCCGAAGCGGGCGCGGGGATGATAGACGCCAACATCGGCCCTGCCGAGGACGGCGGAGAGGAGCTCATGGAGTGGATGGTGACGACCATACAGGAGGCCGTCAAGCTCCCGGTCTGCCTCGACACCACCAACTCCTCGGCCCTCGAGGCCGGGCTAAAGGTCCACAACAGCGAATGGGGCCGCCCGCTTCTGAACTCCACCTCAAACGACCCCGAGCGGTTTCCCGTTCTGGAGCTGGCCGCGAAGTACGATTCCAAGGTCATCGCCCTCACCGTGGGCAAGGGAGGCCTTCCGGCCGACGCCGAGGAGAGAGCGGGGATAGCCGCCGAGATAATGGCCAGGGCCATGGAGTACGGCGTGCCGATGGAAGACATCTACCTGGACCCCCTCGTCCTTCAGATAGCGACCACGCAGGACCAGGCCCTCCATGTGGTAAAGGCCATCAAGATGTTCCAGGAGCTCAACGACCCTCCCATGAAGACGGTCGTGGGGCTCAGCAACCTCTCAAACGGCTGCCCCAAGCACGTGAGGCCGATACTGGACAGGTACTATTTGGTTCTTCTCGCCTACGAGGGGCTCACCGCCGCCATCGCGGACCCCAAGGAGGTGTCCGAAGCAGTGAAAACATTTAATGTGATAATGGGCAACACGCTCTACGCCCATTCTTATCTCGAGATGTAGGAGGCTCTGTCATGCCATTCACACCGCCAAAAGAAAGTTACGCGGGCAGGGTATTCCCCGTGG
>JASFVA010000132.1:0-5096 GCA_050050055.1 Nitrospirota bacterium | reverse complement strand
ACCTCGTCGACAAGGGGAAGGTCTTCTGCGCGATACAGGTGAATGGAGGGCTCTCTGACGATATAAAACGGGGCCGCCCGGCGGAGGTCCAGATGATTGTGGACGGCACCGATTCGAACACCGCCACCGTGGCCATGGACTACGCAACGAGGATTATTATGAAATACGCCTCCGAGCTTTCCGCCCCGATACAAGTATCAAAGGCCGGGATCGACCTCCGGACGAGGGCATGGTACAACCCCGACCTCGAAAGCAGAAACTATAACGTCCCGGGAGTCATCGCCATAGTGATAATGCTCACTTGCCTCCTCCTTACATCGATGGCCGTTGTCAGAGAACGCGAGATAGGCACCATGGAGCAGCTCATGGTCACGCCCTTAAGAGCGATTGAGCTCATGCTCGGAAAGACCATCCCCTTCGCCCTCATCGGGTTTCTGGATGTATTTCTCGTCGTGATGGTTGCGGTCTTCTGGTTTGACATCCCCATCAGGGGCCCTCTATATGTTCTGCCCCTTTCTACGGCGATATATCTCATATCTGTTCTTGGAATCGGGCTTTTCATCTCCACCATATCGCGCACTCAGCAGCAGGCCCTGATGGCCACTTTTCTCTTCTACGTCCCGGCGGTGCTGCTCTCGGGATTCATGTTCCCCATCGAGAACATGCCCCTCGTCGTGCAGTACGGAACGTATGTCAATCCACTCAGATATTTCCTCGTAATAATCAGGGGCATGTTCCTCAAGGGAAGCGGCAGTGGGATCCTATGGCCCCAGATGGCGGCCCTGTTGGTCCTGGGCCTAGCCATGATGGCCATAAGCTCGGCAAGGTTCAAGAAGAGAATCAGGTAAATCCAAGTACAATTCGCTTAGGCTTGAAGTGGGGGAGCGGCCACGCCTCTCCCCCTGCCCGATATCTATTGTACTGGGCAACCTGTATGAAATGGCGCTGGGCACAGGTCTCGGGAGCAGGGATTTGGGCTTTTGCAGCGTCGTCCTCCCCTCGTACCCCAAAAAGCTCGCACAGCCATATTTTCTATCCCCTTCCATTACCATGCGTATCCCGTTTAGGATAGCCGAACCGCGATTTTCCTTGTATCGCATCACGATGACAAGCGGGAGGGTCTAAGCGGCAGGCAGGCTGGAAGACCCTCTCAGCGCGGAAATTTTTCCGGAAGATTGCCGTTAAGACTGTATAGTTTCTGTAGAGTAGACCTTCGGGAAAAAGAGGAAGGGGAGGGAAAAGCTCCCGCCCCTATTGGGCCGCAAAAGGCAGAATTGGCAACGGTTTGGAATAATCGGGGAAGCCCCTTAAGCTCTTCGGGACTCATTCGCAACCAGCAGGTCGGGAGTTCGACCCCCCTTCCCGGCTCCATTATCACCATAGGAGATGCATCCATTTTCCCTGAGGCATGGAGGTGAAGTTTTCAAAAGAGTAATCCAGTTTTTCCTTACCCTCTTCGTGTTACCACCCGTGCCCGGTATGGCGGACGGAGGTGTGGAGATAAAGGAGTGGGAAGTGCCGTGGAAGGAAACCCTCCCTCGGGACCCCCTCATGGACAAGGAAGGTCGCGTCTGGTTTGTGGAAAAGAGAGGCGATTACATCGCTTATCTCAAGCCGGATGAAGGTTCTTTCAGGCGCTACGATCTCGACCCTGGCACCGGCGGCGATAACCTCTGGTTTACCATCCAGGGAGGAAATTTCGTAGGCAGGGTCTATATGAGTTAGAAGGAGGTTAATCTTATCCGGGTTCCCACCCCCGGGGCCCGCCCATATGGCATCATCGTGAGACCAGGCGGGGACCCATGGTTTACCGAGTTTGGAAGCAACAAACTTGGCCGGATTGAGCGCGAAGAGATGGACATAAAGGAGTTCCCTCTGCCTCGGTCAGAAGCCCGTCCACAATGTCTCGTGACCCCGGGGGACGGCGACCTCGTCCGGAAGGCCCGCGTGGCCCTTGGCGGCGCTGCACCCGTGCCTTGGCGGTCGGTTGAGTGCGAGGAGGAGCTTACGGGCAAGAGAATCAGCCGGGCAGTGGCATTTAAGGCTGCTGAGGCGGCCATGCGCAAGGCCAAACCTCTTCCGAAGAACGGTTATAAGGTCCAGCTTTTCAAAGGCATCATAGCGGAGTCGCTCATGGAAATCTTAAAGGCATGATTCATTCAAGAGCGTTCATAATCCTTCCATGCGGGGTGTAGATGAAATGTGCGGTTCAACACGATCAAGGATAACCAAAGAGCGTAGCAGGACGGTCCATATTGCGGAAGTGGTGGGCATGGTACTTGCGCATGATGTGACAGAGATAAGAAAGGGAGACTTCAAGGGCAGAGCGTTTAAGAGGGGACACATAATAACAGCAGAGGATGTCTGCCACTTCCAGAGACTCGGCAAGGAGCACGTCTTCATTATGGACATCGCAGAGGATGAGATGCATGAGGACGAAGCATCCCTAGTGCTGGCTGAGGCACTAATGGGCGAAGGGGTCCGCATGGAGGGAGAGCCCAGAGAGGGAAGGATAAACATCGTTGCCGCTCACGACGGTCTCTTGAAAGTCGACTCCAACGCACTTTTCGCATTTAACCTAGTGGGCGAAGTAGCTTGTGCAACTCTACACGGTAACACCGTCGTAACAGAGGGACAGAGGGTCGCCGGCACTCGGGCAATCCCTCTTGTTGTCAATAGAAAAACAGTGGAAGAGGCAACGGACGTGGCCCGTGCTTCAGGTGGTGTGTTAGCAGTGAAAGCTATGCGGGCGCCAAAGGCCGGAGTCGTAATCACAGGGAACGAGGTCTATCGCGGTCTTGTACCCGACGCCTTCGCCCCCGCAATAACGGAGAAAATCGAGTGCGCGGGAGGAAGCATGGCGGGAATTCTCTATGCACCGGACGACGAAGAAGAGATAGTCAGGTGCATGAAGTCGTTGCTTGACAAAGGGGCAAATTTTCTTATCACAACTGGCGGCATGTCAGTAGATCCTGACGACGTGACGCGGTTCGCGATAAAGTCTCTGGGGGCGACAGATATGACTTACGGCTCACCAGTCCTCCCTGGGTCAATGCTACTTGTTGCCTACCTTGAGCGGTCGGGCAGGACGGTCCCTGTGCTGGGAATTCCCGCTTGTGCTATTTACCATAAGATGACTGTATTCGATTTGATTCTGCCAAGGGTCCTTGCCGGAGAGCTCATTGGGCACCGCGAGCTTGCTGCTCTTGGCCATGGAGGCCTCTGCTTGAATTGCGAGCGATGCAACTATCCGACCTGTCCATTTGGGAAATAGCAGCGCCATGCAAGATGTTAATAAACTAAAAATGATGCAAATAGCAGGCCTGCTCGGACCTCCGACGAAAGCTTGAATTAGGCACGGCATTTCTCATAATACTTCGCAATCAGCAGCCCCGCCTCAAGCCTCCTTCAGCAATAGCTTCGGCGTCTCTCCGGCCGGCACGGGCCTGCTCAGCAGAAAGCCCTGGACTTCGTCGCACCCGAGATCCCGCAGAAGGGCAAGCTGCTCCGTCGTCTCCACGCCCTCGGCGACGACCTTCACTTTCAAGCTGTGGCCCAGGGCAATAATCGCCTCGACGATGGCCGTGTCGCTGGCGTTGCCGAGGTTCATGATGAAGGAGCGGTCAATCTTGATGGAATCCAGCGGCACCCGCCTAAGATAGCTCAATGAGGAATACCCGGTGCCGAAGTCGTCGATCGAAATCTGCACCCCCATGTTTTTCAACTTGTACAAGGTGGTGATAGCCTCGTCCGGGTCCCGCATGATCGAGCTCTCGGTTATCTCCAGCTCCAGGAGCTCGGGCGGAAGGTCGGCATTGCGCAGGGCCTGGGTCACGACCTCCGTAAGGTTCTTCTGGTCGAACTGACGGCTCGACAGGTTCACCGATATCACAATCGGCTCATGGCCGGCCTCCTGCCAGGCCCTGTTCTGCAGGCAGGCGGTGCGCAATACCCATTCTCCGACGGGTATTATGAGGCCGGTCTCTTCCAGAATAGGTATGAACTTCGAGGGCAGGACCAGGCCCTCGTCCTCGGTCGTCCAACGCAGCAAAGCCTCCAGGCCGATGATCTTCTCGTCCCGAAGGCGCTGTTTCGGCTGATAGTAAAGTAGGAACTCCTCGTTCTTCAGGGCCTTGTGGAGCTTGTTCGCCAGAGTCATATGTTCGAGGGCCCTGGCGTTCATGGATTCGGAGTAATAATGGTAGCTGTTCCTTCCCCTGGCCTTGGTGTGATACATGGCGACGTCGGCGTTTTTCAAGAGGTCGTCGACATTTTCCCCGTCATAGGGATACATGGATATGCCGATGCTTCCGGTTATATACACCTCGGAACCATTCAGCTCGAAGGGTCTGGCTATTTCCTGCAATATGCGGGACGCCACTTTGCCGGCATCGTGGAAGCTGGGGAGCTTTTTCAACATCAAGATGAACTCGTCCCCCCCAAACCGCGAGGCGACCTCCGTCATTTCATTCTCCGCGAAACGGGCCACGTAATCCGAGCTCCTGGTCAAAGTAAGCAACCTGTTGGCCACGGCCTGCAACAGCCTGTCGCCCATGTCATGCCCCAGGGTGTCGTTAATGTGTTTGAAATTGTCCAGGTCTATAAACAGCACGGCCATGATGTCTTTCTGCCTCTGCGCATAGGATATTGCGCTCTTTAGGAGCTCTTTCAGCAGCTCACGGTTTGGCAGGTCCGTCAGCGAGTCATAGTAAGCCAGGTAGCGGACCCGCTCTTCCGCCTCGATGCGGCTCTTTATTTCCTGCTGCAGCTTGCTTATTCTGGTGACGAAGGCAATAACCAACGAAACAACGAGAAAGGATACCAGCAAAGCATCGAACGCGCCGACAACCAACACCTCGTACGACAAACGGCCCCAGAGTATTTGGCTTATCAGCCAAGAAGCGGCCAAAGTAAAGATTTCCGACAGGACGATGCCGATCCAGAGAAAGTGCCAGGGATTTATTGACAGCGCCCTGTCCAGCATTTGATGGGAAAAGCCCTTTCCCAGTGAACCCTGGTCCCTCTCACCCACCGCCATATCAGGCTGTAACGATTTGTCACGCATAGTCGATATTTTAACATTATAAAATTGCCGC
>JASFVA010000131.1:0-5120 GCA_050050055.1 Nitrospirota bacterium | reverse complement strand
CGGGAAGTCTATTGCGCGGGGGTCGCCCTCGCGGGCGAGGCGGTCGATGGCCGGTCCGCCGGGGTAGCCCAGGCCCATGAGCTTCGCCACCTTGTCATACGCCTCCCCGCCGGCGTCGTCCCTCGTTCTTCCGAGCTCGGCGTACTCCCCATGTCCGTCCACCCTGTATAGGCAGGTGTGGCCGCCCGAGACTATGAGGGAGAGAAAGGGGAACTCCGGCCTCTGCCCCTCGAGGAAGGCCGAGACCAGGTGCCCCTCCAGATGGTTGACCCCCACAAAAGGTATTCCCGCGGGATAGCAGACGGCCTTGCCGAAGGAGCAGCCCACGAGAAGCGAGCCGATTAGGCCGGGGCCATAGCAGACCGACACTCCCGAAAGATCCCGGAGGCCGCGGCCCCCCAAGGCCTCCTCCACCACCGGCCATATCATCTCCACGTGCCTTCGAGAGGCCAGTTCCGGCACTATGCCACCGTATTTAGAATGGACCTCGGACTGGCCGGACACCACGTTGGATAGCATCTTGACCTCGCCGCCCGAGGCCTCGATGAGGGCGGCCGAGGTGTCGTCGCAGGAGGTGTCGATCCCGAGGACGAGCATCCTAATCGAGGGCCCTGAGCCTGCGCCTCACGAGGTCCTTGAGGCTTTCGTCCCCGGAAAGATCGAGGAAGGCGCGGTAGTGGCCCTCAGCCTCGGCGGCCCGCCCCTTTTTTTCAAGGAGCAAAGCGTAGTTCAGGTGCGCCCCGCTCAGGGAGGCGTCGCCGGCCAGGGCCGTCTCGTAGCGCTCCATGGCCTCGGCTTCCCGGCCTTCGGCCTCCAGGGCTACGGCCAGGTTGTTCATGGCGACGAAGTAGTCGGGCTTCCGCTCCAGGGCCTTTTGATATTCTGAAATCGCCTCCGAGGCGCGGCCCTGCCTCTTCAGGGCCAGGCCCAGGTGGTTGTGAAGACGCGGGTCGCCGGGGTGCTTCGATATGGCCTCCTTCAACAGTTCCTCGGCCTCCCCGAGTCGCCCGGCCCTGATATGGGCCATGGCCCGCCCGTTTAAAGCGTCGGCCCCGGCGGGGGCTTCTATGCGCCTTGGGGCCGGCTGGTCTCTCAGCCCGGGGACCTCGGCCACGGTTGACGTGGAACCCTTGAGGAGAAAGGCCGCGAAGAAATAGCCCAGGGCGACCACGCAGACGGCCACGGGGATCAGGAGCAGCCTGCCTTTGTTCCCGGAGCCCTGGAAGCTGACGAGGGGGGCCTTCCTGCTTTCGCCCGCTCCCTGGGCCTTCTTTAATGCCTTGAGAATCGTGCTCATTTGCCTGCTAAGTGACTATTTAGTATACAACTATTTGGCATAATCGGCCGGAAGCCTCTCCGCCGCGCGCGCACTACGTCTGACCCCCGGACTTCCCGGGCGGCTCCATGTATTGCAGGGCCCTCGAGATATCGCCGGGCTTTCCCACGAGGAGTACGATGTCGCCCTCGAGGAAGGAAAAACCGGCCCCGGGGCTCTGGATGACCTCGTCGCCCCTTTTTACGGCCATCACGGTGGCGCCGGTCTCGGTCCTCAGGCGGAGGTCCTGGAGCGAACGGCCCACGAAGCGGGAATCCTCTTTAAGGAGGAATGTCTCCGTGACTATCTCGCTGAGCATCGGAAGCTCCGTGGCCAGGGGCTTTGTCCAGGTGCTGGGCTTTCTGAGGGCAGCGTAGCTGTCCTTCCGCACGTCTTCGATGTGCTCGTCAATCACGTTTCGCGGGACGTTATAAAGATGAAGGACCCTCGTTAATATTTCCACCGAGGACTCGAACTCCTCGGGTATCACCTCGTCGGCGCCAACGTGCCTCAGCTCGTCCACTTCCTTGATGTACCTGGTGCGAACGAGGACGTACATCTCGGGGTTCGCGGCCCTGGCGACGGTGACGATCTTCCTGACCGCCGAGGGGTCTGAAATGGCCACGAGCAGGAGCCTTGCCCTCCGAACGTTGAGCTTCACGAGCGTCTCCCGGCTCGTGCCGTCGCCGAAGTAAATCGGCTCTCCCCTGCTCCTTTGCTCCAGGACGATGTCGCTGTTGAGCTCGAGGGCGACGTAGGATATCCCCGTGTCTTTCAGGGTGCGCGCGAGGTTCCGCCCCACGACGCCGAAGCCGACTATCACCACGTGCCCCGAAAGGCCCCCCACGTGTCTTTCCACCGAGGGGGACGGTTCGAGCTTTCTAAGGGGGCCGAATCTCAGGGCGCGGTTGACGACGGCCGGTGCGTAGTTTATGACGAAGGGCGTCACTATCATCGTGACCAGCGAGGCGGAGAGAAACATTTGGTACAGGCCTTCGGGCAATAGGCCCGCCGACTTTCCCGCGGCGGCGAGGACGAAGGAGAACTCCCCCACCTGCGCGAGCCCGAGGCCCGAGAGCGCCGCCACCCGCGGAGACCTCTGGACGGCGTAGACCGCCGAGGAGGCAATGAGGGCCTTCGCCACGAAGACTACGGCCGCGGCGAGGGCCACCGTGGATATCTGCCCCAGCACGAAGCGCAGGTCTATCAGCATTCCCACGGAGACGAAGAACAGCCCGAGGAAGCTGTCCTTGAAAGGCAGCACCTTTGCCGTGGCCTCGTAGGCGTACTCGGAATCGGAGATCACCAGGCCCGCCAGGAACGCCCCCAGGGCGAGGGAGAGGCCGAACTCCGCCGTGAGAAGGGCGATGCCGAGGCTAATGAAGATTATGGATATGGTGAACAGCTCGGTGCTCTTGGTGCGGACGAGCCTGTGGAGCATCAGCGGCACCGCCCACCTCGCGCCCACGAGCACCACGGCCACTATGAAGGACGCCTTTAAAAGGGCCAGGGCCAGGTCGGACAACCCTCCGCCCTTTCCCGACAGAAAATGCGTAAGGAGCATCATGGGCACCACGCAGAGGTCCTGGAATATCAGCACGCCGACCATGGAGCGGCCCTGGGGGGAATCCGTCTCGCCGCGCTCCATGAGCATCTTGAGCACGATGGCGGTGCTGCTCAGGGCCACGAGGAATCCCATGAAGAGCGAAAGCCTGATGTCGCCGGAGAGCCAGTACGCAATGCCCGCGGTGACCGCCCCCGTGAGGGTCACCTGGAAGCCGCCGCCCAGCGTGGCGGGCTTCCTGAGCCTTATGAACTCCGCCATGGAAAACTCGATGCCGATGACGAAAAGAAGCAGTACCACGCCTATCTCGGCGAGGGTCTCTACCTCCCGCATGTTCTCTATGAGACCGAGGCCGTGGGGGCCGATGATGATTCCCGCCGCGATGAACCCGACGATGGAAGGCACCCTCACCTTGTGGAGGAAATAGATGACGAGCGCCGAGCAGGCGAAAATGATAACAAGGTCTTTTAGAAAAGCATGCTCCATGGAAGTCCCTTATCCAGGTTGTCGGTTAAATTATAGGCTCCGGGACCTTTAAGGTCAAAAGGCGGGCGGGGTTTCGGGCGTCTGGGCGCCCGCGGGCTCCGCGCCGGCCCCGGCCTGGGGCTCATGTTCGGGCCTGATTATCCAGATCGCTCCGAATTCCCTTTCCTGGTAGGTCCGGGCAAGGCCCAGCCTTAAAAGCTCGAGGAGGGCCACGAAAGTGACCACAAGGTGGCTTCTCGTGAAGTCGTCCTTGAAGAGCTCCTCGAAGCGCAAAGTCTCGGTGCCCTGAAGGGTATCTATGATTACCGACATCCTGTCCTTGACGGTTAGAGTGGCCCTCGTAACCTGCATGACCTCGGGGGGAGCCGCCTCGAGGACCTTCTTGAAGGCGCTCATGAGGTCAAAGAGGTTCACGTCGAAAAGAAACTGCTGATCTTCCGCACTCTCGCCGTCATCCTCCTCGGACTGCCGCGAAAAGACCCCTTCGTGCTCCTCCTCCTTCTCCTTGAGGCCCAGGGCGGCCTCCTTGAAGGCCTGGTACTCCAGCAGCCTCTGGACAAGCTCGAACCTGGGGTCCATCTCCTCAAGGGTGTCGGCAGTATCCTCCACGGGCAGGAGCATGCGCGACTTGATGTGTATCAGGGTTGCCGCCATGACGATGAACTCGCCGGCGATCTCGAGGTTAAGCTCCTTCATCATCTCCAGGTAATCGAGGTACTGCCTCGTTATGAGGGCGATGGGGATGTCGTATATGTCGACCTTGTTTTCCCTTATAAGATGGAGAAGAAGGTCGAGGGGCCCTTCGAAAACCGGAAGCCTTATGCTGTAGGATTCTTCCATCTCGCGGCGTGCCGGGTTATTTTAACAGATTGCCCGGGCAATAAAAAAGCGGCGAAAACGCCGCTTTTTTAAAATGATTGTCCCGGATGCGCAGCCCTCAGACCGCCGTCTTTTCGTACTCCTTGAGGTGGATGAGCCTCGAGCCGTTGAAAACGGAGGCGTTTATGGACTCCATTATCTCGCCGGGCGTGATATCCACGGCCTTCTTCTCGAAGGGTTTGGCAGAGAGCTTCCCCTGGGCCTTGGCCGCCTTCTTGACCTCGGCCTCCGTGGGCTTCTTCAGGGAGCCGCCCATGGCCTTGGCGAGCTTTACGAAGATATCCTTGTGGGCCATCGAGCCGCCCTGGGGCTCCACGGCCTTGGGCAGGTATTTGAGCCTGCCCATATAGTCTATCATCGTGCCGGCGGCCTCGAGGAAGGTGGCCGAGGGCAGGACCACGTCGGCCTCTTTCGCCAGAGCCGTAAGGTGCGAGTTCTGGACGACGAGGAAGTCCACGCCGGGCCTCTTTTGGAGCGGAACCTCGCCGATGGCGTAGAGGGTCTTGACCCCGCCGGAGGCCATCTCCTTGTAGGTCTTGCCTTCGGAGACCAGGCCCATGAGGGCGATTCCCCTGGCGTTGCTCTCGGAGGGCACGGCCACGGCGCTACCCTTGCCCAGGGCGAGGTTCGATGCCGCGTCGAACAGGGCAGGGGAGGCCAGCACGACGGGGCTCTGGGCGTTCGCCAGGAGCTCCCCGGCCCTGGCGGCATCCTCGCCCGCCTTGGCGCCCTTTACGGCTTCCTTGAGCTTCTTGTCCGCCTTGAGGCCCTTTTCGATGGCGGCGCCGAGCACGGACTTGAGGCTTTCGGTCTCGTCCCCTATGAGGCTGACTTCGGCCGCATCGGTTATCCTGGCCTCTTCGGAGTTTATAACGA
>JASFVA010000130.1:0-5129 GCA_050050055.1 Nitrospirota bacterium | reverse complement strand
GAGGGACGCCGCGGGGCGGACGCTTTCGGACGGCGAGGAGCTCCAGACCTGGGGCAACAGCCTGAGGCTCACCATCGACGAGGGCCTTCAGTACATAGCGGAGAACGCCCTCGAAAAGACCATCGAGAAGTGGAGCGCAGTCTCGGCCTCCGTCATAATGATGAATCCCTATACCGGGGAGGTGCTGGCCATGGCCAACAGGCCCACCTACGACCTCAACACCCCGGCCGACTACAAGACCTCGGCGAGGCGAAACAGGGCCCTCACGGACACCTACGAGCCTGGCTCCACCTTCAAGATTGTGGCGGCCGCGGCCGCCCTGGAAGAGGGCGTGGCAAGCCCCGACACGGAGTTCGACTGCAGCGAGGGCAGGATAGAGGTCGCCGGCATGGTGATACGCGACGTCCACAGCGACCACACGCCCCTGACCTTCAGGGAGATAATCCAGCGGTCCTCGAACGTGGGAACGGTTATGGTGGGACAGGATCTGGGCGAGGAGCTGTTCTACGAATACGCCACGAGGTTCGGCTTCGGCAGGAAGGTCGGCATCGACCTCCCCGGAGAGGCCGATGGCAGCCTGGCCCCGCCCGAGAAGTGGTGGGGAACGTCGCTTGCCGCCATGTCCATCGGCTACGAGGTGTCGGTGACGCCGCTACAGCTGCTCAGGGCTTACTCGGCCATAGCAAACGGGGGATACCTGGTGAAGCCACACTTGGTAAGCGAGATAATCTCGCCGGAGGGCGCGGTTCTGTACCGGGAGGATCACGACGAAAGGAAGAGGATAATATCGGAAAGGACCGCCGGGACCCTCCGTGAGATACTGGTCAGCGTAACGCACCAGGGAGGGACCGCCCTCAACGCCTCGGTGGACGGAAACCGCGTGGCCGGGAAGACCGGCACCACCAAGCTCATCGACCCGGAAACCGGCAGATATTCCAGCAAGAAGTACGTGGGGTCCTTCGTGGGCTTCGTGCCCGCCGACATGCCAAGGATCGCCATCATAGTGGTCGTCCGAGAGCCCCAGGGGCAGTTCTACGGCGGGCTCGTGGCCGCGCCGGCCTTCAAGGAGATAGCCGACAAGTCCCTGGCTTACCTGAACATACCCAGGGAGGACACCTTCAAGGACAACATGCTGCTGGTAAGGACCGGCGGGTTCGAATGACATGACATTGAAGACCCTTGTCGAAGGCATAAGGGGAAAAGCCCCGGGGGAAGACCTCGGGGTGGAGATCTCCGGCATCTCGACGGACTCCCGGCGCGTGCGCCCGGGTGACCTCTTCGTCGCCCTCAGGGGCGGTCACGCGGACGGGAGAAAATTCATCCCCGAGGCCGTCTCGCGCGGGGCCGCCGCGGTGCTCCACGAGGGTGACGGGCCGTCGGCACCGGAGGGGGTGCCGTCGGTGCTGGTGGAGGACGCAAGGGACGCCCTCGCCGAGATAGCGTGCAGGTTCCACGGAAGGCCGTCGGAGAGCCTCGCCCTGACGGGCATAACGGGCACCAACGGGAAGACCTCCACGGCCTACATCTTAAGGTCCGTGCTCCAGGCCGCCGGTCTCAGGACGGGGCTCATAGGCACGATCAGGCACTCCATCGGCGAAAAGACTAAGGCCGCCGATTTCACGACCCCGGAGCCGCAGGACTTCCAGGGCCTCCTCAGGGAGATGCTGGAGGCGGGGCTCAGCCACGTCGTGGCCGAGGTGTCCTCTCATGCCCTGGCCCTCCGCAGGGTCGACCATACGAGGTTTTCGGTGGCGGTCTTTACCAATCTCACGAGGGACCATCTCGATTTCCACCGGGACATGGAGGAATATTTCGAGTCCAAGAAGAGGCTCTTCACCGAGCTCATCGACGCCGACGGCACGGCGGTCGTCAATCTCGACGACCCCTACGGGAAGAGACTGAAATCCGCCATCCACGGCAGGACTCTCACCTACGGCTTCGGCGCAGGCGCGGACCTCCTGGGCGAGGACCTCCGCGTAGGCCAGGAAGGAATAAGGCTCCGCATCTCTTATGGCGGCGAAAGCCGGCCCGTGGAATCGGGGCTCCTGGGCACGCCCAATGCGCAAAACATACTCGCCGCCGCCGGGGCCGCCCTTGCCCTCGGAGTCTCCTGGGAGGCGATAGCCGCGGGAGTCGGGAACCTCCGCAGCGTCGAGGGCAGGTTCGACAGGGTGGAGCTCGGCCAGGACTTCCTCCTGATAGTCGACTACGCCCACACTGACGACGCCCTGAGGGGGCTCCTGCGCTCGGCCCGGGAGATAACCCGCGGCAGGGTGATAACCGTTTTCGGCTGCGGCGGGGAGCGCGACAGGGGCAAGAGGCCCCTCATGGGCGCGGCCGCCTCGGAGCTCAGCGACCTGGTCTTCGTCACATCCGACAACCCCCGGGGCGAAGACCCCATGGCGATAATCAGTGACATAGAGGCCGGCATCGGGCGTCGGAACTACCGGGTGGTCCCGGACAGGGCGGAGGCCATCGCCGAGGCGGTGGATGCCGCCGGGGCTTCGGACACGGTGCTCATAGCCGGCAAGGGCCACGAGGACTACCAGTTGATACGCGGCGAGAGGCTGAGTTTCAGCGACAGGAAGGTAGCCGAGGCCGCCGTAAGAAGGAAGATGGGACAATAGGAGGCCGGTGTGTGGACATTGAGCATTTATGACATCCTGGAAGCAACCGGCGGGAAGCTCCTCTTCGGAAACTCAAACGGCATAAGGGGCATCTCCATCGACTCGCGCACCATAAAGGAAGGAGAGCTTTTCGTGGCGCTCAAGGGGGCCCGCTTCGACGGGCATGACTTTCTGGGCGAGGCGCTCAACCGGGGAGGCGGCGCCATAGTGAGCGTTCCGCCCGCGGCTCCGCCCAGGGGCAAGGCGATAATCCACGTAGCCAGCACGCTAAAGGCTCTTCAGGACATAGCAAAATACCTGAGGATCAAGCGCGGCATCCCCGTGGTGGGCATAACCGGCTCCAACGGAAAGAGCACCACCAAGGAGATGGCCGCTTCGGTGCTGGGCAAAAAATACAGCGTGCTAAAGAACACCGGGAACCTCAACAACCAGGTGGGCCTGCCCCTGAGTCTCCTTTCTCTTACCGGGGCTCACGGCGTGGCGGTCCTCGAGATGGGCGCGAGCGCCCCCGGCGACATCAGGGAACTGTGCGAGATAGCCTTGCCCGACTTCGGCGTGCTGACGAACATAGCCCCGGCGCACCTGGAGGGCTTCAGGAGCCTCGAGGCCGTGAGGGCGACGAAGCTGGAGATGCTCGATTTCGTCTCCACCCTCGCGGTGAACGCCGACGATGCCTTCCTCATGGAGGGCGCAGGGCCCTTCAAGGGCAGGCTCATAAAGTACGGCACGGGCGAATCGAACGACGTCTATGCGGCCGACGTCGAGCTCGGCGAGCGCGGCTCGGCCTTCACGCTCAACATGAACGGCTCCGCCTCGAGGGTGACGCTGGGGGTCGCGGGGAAGATAAACATAATGAACGCCCTTGGCGCGGCGGCGGTGGGCATGGCCTTCGGCCTCGATATCGATAGCATCGGCTCGGGCCTCGAGGGTTTCGAGGGAATCCCCATGAGGTTCGAGGTAATGGACTACCGCGGAGCCACGGTGATAAGCGACGTCTATAACGCCAACCCGGCTTCGATGGAGGAGGCGCTGAAGGAGCTCGTGAGGCTCAGGAAGCGGAGGGCGGTGGCGGTGCTCGGCGACATGCTGGAGCTCGGCACCTACGCCGAGACCGCCCACAGGGAGCTCGGGGCCTGGATGGCGGGTTTCCCCGTCGACCTCTTCATAGGCGTGGGCCCTCTCATGAAGATGGCGGCCGAGGAGTTTTCCTCGAGGAGCAAGCCCTCGGTGGTCGCTGAGAACGCCGAAGAGGCGAAGAAGATACTCAAGGAGCGATACAGGGAGGGCGACACCATTCTGGTCAAAGGCTCCAGGGGCATGCAGATGGAGATAGTCCTGAGCGGAAACGGGGACAACAGCCAGTAATGCTCTACGAACTGCTATACGGCCTTCACGAGCTCTGGTCGCCCTTCAACGTCTTCCGTTACATAACGTTCAGAACCGCCCTGGCCATACTTACGGCGGCCGCCATGTGCTTCGTCTTCGTCCCGATGCTTATTAGGCGGCTGAAAGCGGCCAACATAACCCAGCAGATAAGGGAGCTCGGGCCGGAGGGGCACATGGTGAAGGCGGGCACTCCCACCATGGGCGGCCTGGTGATCGTGATATCCATCGTCGTATCGGTTCTCCTCTGGGGGGACCTCGAAAACAGGTACGTTCAGGCCGTAATGGTGGCGCTCGTGGGTTTCGGGGGCATAGGTTTCGTGGACGACTACCTGAAGGTCCGGGGCAAGAACTCCAAGGGTCTCAAGGCGCGTTCGAAGTTCGGGCTCCAGATGCTCCTGGCCCTGTCCATAGGGCTGGTGGTGTACCTCGAGCCCGGCGACCCATACTCCAGCGTCCTCAGCGTCCCGTTTTTCAAGAAGTGGCTCATCGACATGGGCATTTTCTACATCCCTTTCTCGATAATCGTGATAGTGGGTTCCTCAAACGCCGTGAACCTCACCGACGGGATAGACGGCCTGGCCATCGGGCTCGTGGCCATAGCCACGCTCGCAAACGGAGTCCTCGTATATATTGCCGGCCACAAGGGCCTGGCCAATTATCTCCAGGTGCTCTATCTCACTCAGAGCGGCGAGCTCGCGATATTCTGCGGGGCCATGTTCGGGGCCGCCCTGGGGTTCCTGTGGTTCAACGCCTACCCGGCCGAGATATTCATGGGCGACGTGGGCTCGCTGAGCCTCGGCGGGGCCCTGGGCACCCTGGCAGTGATATCCAAGCAGGAGATTGTGCTGGCCGTGGTCGGGGGGATATTCGTCGTCGAGGCCGTCTCGGTGATGCTCCAGGTGGTCTCGTTCCGGTTCACGGGCAGGAGGATATTCAAGATGGCTCCCATACACCACCACTTCGAACTGAAGGGGTGGCCGGAGCCAAGAATAATCGTGAGGTTCTGGATTGTGGGCATCATGCTCGCCCTCCTGAGCCTGGCGACATTCAAGGTGAGGTGAATTTGGGCAAGGCAGTGGTGGTCGGGCTGGCAAGAAGCGGCGTGGGGGCCGCCAA
>JASFVA010000129.1:0-5141 GCA_050050055.1 Nitrospirota bacterium | reverse complement strand
TTTCCCCCGGCCGGCTATTCCTCTTTCCTGTCGTCTCCCCGAGCGCCGGCCTTGGGAGCGAAACGCTCCCTCAGCTCCTCCAGGGCGTCGCCGCGGGTAAGGACCACCACTTCGTCGCCCTTCTGCAGCTTCCCCTCGCCCCCGGCCAAATGGAACTCGCCGTCGCGGTAATAGCATATTATCCGCGCCGCCCCGGGGAGGCCGAGCTCGCTTATCTTGCCCCCGTGTTCCTCCCGCGCCACGAAGGAAAAGACGCGGGCCTCCCCCCTCAGCATCGTGGAGAGCTCGAAGACGTCGCGCCCCGCCGCCATGTCGGCCAGGAACCTGCTGATGGTGCGCGTGGGGATGATGGTGTCGGTAAGGCCGAGCTCCGTGCAGATGTGCTCGAGCTCGGTGTCGGTTATCTTGGTCACCACCCTCGAAAACCCCATCGAGCGGCCCACCAGGCTGGCGATGATATTGACCTGGTCGTTGCCCGTGAGGCAGAAGAGTATGTCCGTGCTCTCCGGGCCGGCCTCCTTCAGGATGGGCGGCTTCGAACCGTCCCCGTTTATGAACCCGCAGTCGAGCTGTTCCGACAGATCATCTATCCTGTCCTTTTCCTTCTCGATGATTATCACCTCGTTACCCCTGTCGATCAAGGCCCTGGCCGTCATGACCGAGAGCTCTCCGGCACCAACGAACGCAATCCTCATCAGGTCTCATACCTCCTTCCAAGCCATGTCCTGGGATACAAGAGGACAAGAATGGCCACCACTTCCAGCCTTCCCATGATCATGTCGGCGCACAGTATCCCCTTCAGGAAGGCCGGCAGCTCCGGGGACGTCACCCCCGTGGAGAGACCGACCGTTCCAGTCGCCGAAACGACCTCGAAAAGTGAGTCCAGGGGGTCATACCCCATTGCCACGAAAGAGAGCCACGAAAGCACGATCACCGTGGTGAAAAAGAGGATCGTCGTGAGCGCCCTTTCGATCTCCTCCCACTCGAGCCGGCTTCCTCCCAGATAAGGTTCCGCGACCGCATGGGCCGGAAGGAAGGTGCGGCGCACGGCGAGCTGCATGAGCCTCAGCATAACCAGTATGCGGAAGACCTTTATGCCGCCTGCTGTGGACCCCACGTTTCCCCCCACGGCCATCGAGACTATCAGAACCAGCTTCGAGGCCGGATCCAGCTTGGAAACGTCCAAGGTGGAGAAACCCGCCGTGGTCTGGGCCGAAAATCCGATAAGAGGAGCGTGGCGCAGCGCCTCGCCAAGGCTGAAGCCTCCGTTTTCCACCAGGAAGAAAAGAAGCATCCCCGTAGTGAGGAGGCAAAGCGCCAGGAGCCACGTGGCCTCGAAGTGGACCAGCATCTCGCCCACCCCTTTCCTGAACGCCCGGTGATAGAGAGCGAGCGGCACCGCCCCCAGGAAGCAAAGCGCGATGGCGGCGGCCGCGGCATTATAATTTCCCAGGCCCCCGAGGCTATCGTCGAAGGAAGAGAATCCTCCCGTGGACACCGCCGCCAGGGTATGAAGCAGCGAGTCGAAGGGAGAGGCCCCGAACAACCATAACGCCAGGACCCCCAGCCCCGTAAGGAGCAGGTAAACGGCCAGCACTCTGCGCGCATGGGCCCGGGTGCTGCTTGCCATATCCTCGACGTCCGTCTCCGTGAGGGCCAGCCGCCTGGCTGCCGTGCCCGGCCCCAGGAGAAGCGCCACCGAAAACACCACTATGCCCAGCCCCCCCGCCCACTGGAGCCAGGCCCTCGAAAAAAGAAAAGTAGCGGGTTTGCCCTCCACCGAGGGCAGGGTGGAAAGCCCCGTCGTGGTCACCGCAGAGACGGACTCGAAGAGGGCGTCGCCAAATGAGAGGCCCGATCCCATCATGGGATAAGCCATGAGCAGTGAGGCGAGAACGAAGACCAGCGAGGTAATCGACAGCGCCTCGTTGCCCTGGATGCTCGAGGAGTGGGGCAGCCTGAGAGTGAGCATCCCGAGGCCAAGTAAAGCCAGGATTACCACGCCGTACCTGAGGGCCAGGCCGTACTCGCCCGCAGCGAGGGAGACGCCGAGCGTCACCGCGCTCAGCACCGCCAGCACGAAGCTGAACTGCCCCACGTATTTGAACACGACCCGGAGCCTGATGGAATAGCTCAGGGCCCGTATCCGATGCTCGGTTCCCAGGTCTCAGCCCCTCCTCTTGCTGCCGTATGCCCGGCGGCCTCGGACAATGGATATTTCGCCCCGACTCTGGTAATATTTCAATGAAATATTACTTGAGGGAGCATCCCCATGGTCAAAACGGAACTCGGCAAGGCATCGTTCAGGACCATAGCGATAATAGTAATCGTATTCCTCTTCACGTCGTTCATGTTCCAGAACACCGAGGTGGTGAGAATAACTTTTCTCTTCTGGAAGTTTGAATTGTCAAGGGTGCTCCTCCTTCTGGCGTCTCTCCTCGTGGGATTCCTCGTGGGCCTTCTGGCCGGATGGGAATGGTTCTGGAGAAAGCCAAAGCAGAAGCCTTAGGCCCTGCGCCGCATACAACTCTCATCAGTCCTCCCTCAGCTCGGCCTTCAGGACGTCGAGCTCCCCGTAGACCACCAGCCTGTCGTCCGCCCGGACGGTCTCGGAAGAAGCCGGTGCGGGGATCCACTCTTTGCCCCTTTCTATTCCAAGAAAAATCATCCCCCTTTCGCCGGCGCAGATGTCGGTGATGGCCGTGCCGACCCACTTGGAGTCCTCGCTGATTATGACCCTCACGAGGCCGAAGCCCTCGAGCAGGTGCAGAAGGTCCTCCACGGGTGCCTCCTCGAAAGGACGGTATTTGATGAGCTTGTCCTCGATATAGTGCTCCCACCTCTTTACGAACCCCTTGGAAGTGGCTACCTTGTATATGGCGACAATACCCAAAACGAGGAGGAGGATGTTTATGGGCAGAGTCCTCATCTGGGTGGTTACCATCGACGAGGTCGCCGTTATGATAACGGTCACTATGCCGGCGTTTCCGAGTATCATCAGCCAGCTTATTATCTTCCTCCTGGCCGGGTACCTGACGACGCTCTCGGCCTCCTTGGTGGTGAAGCCCGTGCCGGTGAAGGAGCTCAGGGCCTGGAATATCGCCCTGTTCTTGTCGAGGCCGGTCATCATGAGGGCGATGGCCGCCGCCCTGACGACCAGGAAAGAAATGAATATCGCAAGCAACGCCGGGAAAAGAAAATACATGCCCGTCATCCTGCCCTCCTATGTTAGCTGGCGGTCGAGGCCTTTGCCCCCGTCTGAATCTGATAATATCACATTGCCGGACAGTTTCCGAGTTAAATCAGGGGGATTCCGCCAGAACCTGGAAGGCCGGCTCCGCGCCGGCAGCCCGCGGGACTTGGCCCGAGCGCCCGGCACTCCGTTCCGGAGACCGATGCGGCGGCGCGGGCAAGATTCCGGAGATGCATATCATGTAAGCTTCCGGCCGGACCTTTAACCAGCATAGTGCTTTAGCAGAAGGCATTGCATTAATGTAAATGACGATATAGTGCCCCGGGGGTTGCAGGGCACGCGGGAGGAATCATGACTATATTATAATAAGCGATGGATATAGCAGAGTACCTGGCATCGCTGGCTCTAAGCAAAGATGAGCCTCTCATTTTCACCCCCAATCCGGGCAACGGGGGGGATGCTATCATCGCACAGGCCACGTTTCAGCTGCTAAGAAGGAATAAAATACCCTTCAGGGCCTTGACCAATGGCTCCGAACTCGAAGGCAAGGTCATCGCCTATGGCGGCGGCGGCAACCTGACCGGGCACTACCGGTATTGCAGGAACTTCATAAAGAGCCATCACCTAAAGGCAAAGAAGCTGGTCATTCTCCCCCACACTGTGAAGGGCAACGAGGACTTGCTGGGCGAACTCGGGGGCAACGTGGGCATCATCTGCCGTGAGCCCGTCTCCTACGAGCATGTCAGGCGACATGCCAGGAAGGCCAACGTAATGCTGGCGGACGACCTCGCCTTCGGCCTCGACTGCGCGGGCTTGTTAAGAAAAACACGGGGGCGCGCTTTTCCGATAGACAGATCTTCGTTACGACAGACGCTCAGGATGTTGAACAGAGTGGGCAGGTATCGTTTAGCGCTGGCGATTAAGAGGCTGTCGGAAACTTTGAAGCCCGGAAAGAAAGAAGGCAAGGTGCTCAATTGTTTCCGTGAGGACATCGAACGACTTCCAGGAGCCATCCCGGCGGGCAATATTGACGTCTCGCGGATGATACAGTTCAAGTACACCCTCTCCACGGGGGTTGAGCCATGGGCCCGTGCCGTTTCCTACAGCATACTGCGCTTCCTGAAAGATTTCGACGAAATCCATACCAACAGGCTGCACATCTGCATAGCAGGGGCGCTGATTGGCATTAAAGTACATTTCTACCCCAATAGCTACTGGAAGAACCGGGCCGTCTACGAACACTCGATCAAAGGCCGATACGAAAACGTGCAATGGATGGGCGGCTAACGGCCCGCCATGGACTGACGATCGAAATGCCTTCGGCGGATGGCGGTCCCGCCCGGAAATCAAAGGGAAACCGTTATCATCGTAAAACCATCGCAGGTCTCGCGACCAGTCACCTTGTATTCTATGCTGCTTAATCCGCTCTGGTTGTCGATTATCCGGCGCTTATAGAGTTTGAAGAGGCGAACATTTCTTCTATATGATCCGTCGAGCCGCTCCCTCTCTGCCGCGGCTGTTTCGTACTTGCCGCTTTCGCTTACGAAGACCGATTTTTCATGGTGGAGCGCCTCGAACCTGCCATCAGGACTATAGAGCGGCACCAGTCCGCCAAAGAGCAACCGCATGAAGAAGTCCCTATCTTCCATGCCCCAGTGCCAGTAGTCGTTGGAAAAGCCGTTGACCTTCTTGAATTCATCCCTGTCAATGACGACTGCGCCGCTGAAAAAATGAGGATAAACGGTTCCCCTGTCGTCCATGACAGCGCCGTAATGGAAATCAGCCTCTATCACGCCCGGAAGCCGAACCGGGCTCGTGCAACATCTGTAGTCCGCTTCGATAGGCAAGAAATCCACATCGTGCAAACATAGGTACTCCGACTCGGCCCTTGCTTCCATGGCGCCAATATTGAGGAGCTTGCCCTTGTTGAAGAGCTTGTCGTTGTTCT
>JASFVA010000128.1:0-5142 GCA_050050055.1 Nitrospirota bacterium | reverse complement strand
GTAATCACGAGGCACGAGTCCGGCGTGCATATCCTGGCCGAGCCCCAGAGGGTCGAGGACGCCACCTCCATCATGGGCGAGGACATCAGGAAGGTCCTGGGAATACTGAGGACGATGTTCGACTACATCGTCGTCGACACGGAGAACGCCCTGGACGACAGGACCATGACCTCCCTCGAGCAGGGGGATTACGTGATCCTCGTATTCGTCATGAGCCTTCCGGGCATAAAGAACATGCAGCGGTACCTGCGCTACTTCGAGGGCAAGGGGTTCGGGAAGGACAAGATCAGGCTGGTCGTCAACAGGTACCTTAAAAAGGGAGACATACGGATAGAGGATGCCGAGAAGGCTTTGAACCACGAGGTCTCCTGGGCCGTGCCGAACGACTACGACTCGACCATGGGTTGCCTCAACAAGGGCCTGCCGCTCAACATGTGCAGTCCGCGGTCTAAAGTCAACTCATCGATAAGGGATTTGGCGGAGGCGATGATAAAACTAAAGACCAAGGGAGAATAGAGCGATGATGAACGAAGCCAACAAGAATCCGTCAAGGCTTGATTCTTATCAGGCGCTGAAAGTCAAGATACACCGCAAGCTCCTCGACCGCCTCGACCTGTCCAATGTGGACATGATCGAGTCGGACATGTTCCGCAACGAGGTGGGGCGCGTTGTGGAGGCGTTGATTGCCGAGGAGAAGATGCCTCTGAGCCAGGCGGAGCGCGAGAGCCTCGTAACCGACATCCAGCACGAGACGTTCGGGCTCGGGCCTCTGGAGGTGCTCCTTGCGGACCCCGACATCTCGGACATCCTCGTGAACAGGTACAACCAGATATACATAGAGAAGTTCGGAAAACTACAGAACGTCGACCTGGCCTTCAGGGACGACGCCCACCTGATGCAGATAATCGACCGGATAGTCTCGAAGGTCGGGCGCAGGGTGGACGAGTCGTCCCCCTACGTGGACGCCCGCCTTCCCGACGGCTCGAGGGTGAACGCCATAATACCTCCCCTGTCCCTGGACGGCCCGGTGCTCTCCATCAGGAGGTTCGGCCTCACGCCCCTGAAGATGAACGACATAGTGGCTTTCGGCTCCCTGAACAAGGAGATCATGACGATACTCCAGGGCTGCGTGAAGGCGAGGCTCAACCTGCTGATATCAGGCGGTACCGGCACGGGAAAGACCACGCTCCTCAATATACTCTCGGAATATGTGCCGGTTACGGAACGCATCGTCACCATAGAGGACTCGG
Organism: Nitrospirota bacterium; assembly: GCA_050050055.1. Taxonomy (GTDB): domain Bacteria; phylum Nitrospirota; class Thermodesulfovibrionia; order Thermodesulfovibrionales; family JdFR-86; genus JARRNG01. The sequence continues at coordinate 3,892 of JASFVA010000128.1, read as the reverse complement.
CTGAGCTCCAGCTCAAGCAGGACCACGTGGTGCGGCTCGAGACAAGGCCCCCGAACATCGAGGGGAAGGGGCAGATAACGCAGAGGGACCTCGTGCGCAACACCCTCAGGATGAGGCCCGACAGGATAATTGTCGGAGAGGTCAGGGGCGGGGAAGCCCTCGACATGCTCCAGGCCATGAACACGGGCCATGACGGCTCTCTCTCCACGATACACGCAAACTCCGCGAGGGACGCCCTTTCGAGGCTCGAGACCATGGTGCTCATGGCCGGCATGGACCTCCCCGAAAGGGCCATAAGGGAGCAGATAGCCTCGGCCGTACACGTGGTCTTGCAGCTTGCCAGGCTTTCCGACGGCTCAAGGAAGGTCGTGAACGTCTCGGAGATCACGGGGATGGAAGGCAGCACCATCGTCATGCAGGACATTTTCTTCTTCGAAAGAGAGGGAGTGGGGCCCGACGGGAAGGTGCTGGGCCGTTTCAGGCCCAGCGGCGTCAGGCCGAGCTTTGCCAAGAAGCTCAAGGTGATGGGTGTGGAAATGCCGCCAGGATTGTTCGAAAGGGAATCGTAGATGACAGTGCTTCAGATAGTTATCCTGTTTTTCATAGCGATGGTCCTGTCCATCGCCGCGGTTTACATGTGGTATACGACCGTCAAGGAGTCCCCGCGGCACGAGCTTAGAAGAAGGTTGCGCAGGCTTGCCCTGGACGTCGAAAACAGGCGTTTCCCGGAAGACCTGAGGCTGGAAATACTCCGCGAGATGAGCCGGACGGACAGGTTGTTGCTGAGTATCCGGCCCCTGAAGAGGCTCGATGTTCTCATCGACAAAGCGGGCTTGAGGATGGACCTTAAGGGATTCCTGCTCGTAATGCTGGCTTCCGCGCTCGTTGGCTTCTTCCTGGGACTGTTGCCCGAAAGAGGGCTCTTGATGCCCCTGTTGCTTGCCGTAGTGGGCGCTATCCTGCCCATACTTTTCCTCAAAGGCAAGAAAAACAGCAGACTCAACCGCTTCACCGAGCAATTCCCGGACGCCCTGGACATGATTTCCCGCTCCCTCAAGGCGGGTCATTCTTTCACTGCGGCTATGCAGCTCGTGGCGCAGGAGATGGCGGACCCTGTATCCACGCTTTTCAAAACCGCCTACGACGAGCAGGCCCTGGGCGTGTCCACGAGAGAGTCCATAGCACATATGACGGAGCGTATTGAAAGCACCGACCTGAGGTTTTTTGTGATGGCAATCAACATCCACCGGGAGATAGGGGGCAACCTCGGAGAAATACTGGAAAGGCTGGCCAGGACCATAAGGGAGCGCCTGACGATACGCAGGCAGGTCAGGGTCTACACGGCCCAGGCGAGGCTCTCTGGCTATATTCTGGCCGCAGTGCCTGTTTTCATGGCCGTCTTGTTTTACTATATGTCCCCGGGATACATCGAGGAGCTGATCGAGGTGGACATAGGACGATATGCCATAGCGTTGGCCTTGTCGGCCCAGATAGTGGGATTTTTGGTAATCAGGAAAATCGTTAACATAAAGATCTGACTTGTACCGTGCATTTCTGGCAGGTATGGTGAAGGAGTAAGCGATATGCCCTTATTTGGAGTGATAATTCTGTTTTTTCTGGGTCTGTCCCTGTTGGTTTTTATCTTGATATATGCGGTTATCCCCAAGAAATCCGTACTTGAAGAGAGACTCGAGGACATGTCGTCTCCCGAGGCCGAGGCGGCGGTCTATTTAGAGCGTCCTCCGTCAGCCATGGAGAAGTTCCTGGGCAACCTCGGAGGGAAGGTGCCTCTGAGCCCCAAGGACTATAACAAGTACATGAAAGACTTGGTGGCCGCGGGTTACCGCAAGGAGCTGATGCCAGTTTTCCTCGGTACGAAGTTTTTCCTGATGGCGGGGCTGCCGGCTGCCTACGTGTTGCTCTACGCATTGCCTTCCGGGGTGGACTCGATTGTCATGGCCCTTTCGGCCATCGCCCTTGGAATTATCGGGCTCTTGGCGCCGAGTTTCTGGTTGAGGAGGAAGGTTAAACAGAGACAGCTCAGGATTTTTCATGACTTGCCGGACGTTCTCGACCTGATGACTGTCTGCGTCGAGGCGGGATTAAGCATGGATGCCGCGATACTGAGAATAGCAAGCGATAGGCAGTTTAGCCGGAGTCCGCTTTCAAAGGAACTCAAATTCACAACGTACGAGGTCAGGGCGGGCAAGCCCAGGGAAGAGGCCGTCAGGGACCTCGGAGAGCGGAGCATGCTCGACGACCTTAAGTCCTTCACGGCCATGCTCATCCAGACGGAGCGGCTGGGCACGAGCCTGGCCGATTCCTTGAGGGTCCATTCAGACGGCTTGAGGACGAGAAGGAGGCAGCGGGCGGAAGAAGCGGCGGCGAAGACGGCGATCAAGCTTCTGTTCCCGCTGGTGTTCTTGATAATGCCGGCGCTTTTCGTGGTAATGCTGATGCCGGCGCTCCTGAGAATTATAAAGATATTTTCCGAAGTCTAAGTGCGGGGCACGCGAAAGGGGGTGTGGTTCTTTGTTAAAAGGCGATACTGTGGTTCTTATAGTGATAGCGATCGAGCTCGCGCTTATTTATATCAGGTTGGGACATAAAAAATAATTGATTTCCCGCTCTAAGTAAGATGAAAGCCCTTAATGCCAGGAGCGGAAAATCAATCGCGGACACGGTAGTCAAGGCAAATTCGGCTTTATCGAGGATGAAGGGCCTCTTGGGGAGAGCGGATTTCCCGCCGGGGGAAGCGCTGCTGCTCAAGCCCTGCAAATTGATCCATACCTTCGGGATGAAATTCCCAATAGATGTCCTTTTTCTCGGCAAAGGCAACGACGTAGTCGCCGTGGAGGAGAACCTGCTCCCCAACAGGCTATCTGCTTTTGTGATCCGGGCCTCGTCCGTCCTTGAACTTCCCGCTGGTACTTTGGCAGCAACCGACACGAAAAAAGGAGATAAGATAGAGCTATCGTAGCCTTCTTATAAGGCGCGCGAACCCCTCCATTATGGATGACAACAATGGTTCGATATCCCGTTATTTATTGCCCTCCATCTCTGATGTTATATTCGTCGCAATCCTATTCATTATCGTAGGCGGCCTATCGGGCCGCAGTCTCCTGGCCGACGGCGACACCGGCTATCACATCCGGGCCGGAGAATACATCATGGAAAACCTCGAGGTGCCCGACCAGGACTTATTCTCGCATACGCCGCCCGCGGGGGGATGGACCGCGCATGAATGGCTCTCCGAAGTGGTTTTCGCCCTGATACACAAGACGACCGGGCTTACCGGCCTTGTGGTAGCCTCTTCGGTGCTCATAGCTCTGGTTTTCTACCTGTTGATGGAGTTTTTGAGGGCAAAGGGCATCAGCATCATCCTGGCCTCGTTTCTCACCGGGTTTGCCGCCCTTATTTCTTCAATTCACTGGCTCGCCAGGCCCCATATTTTTTCTCTGCTCCTGGTCCTAATATTCTACCGGGTCATCGACGAGTATGAGTCCGGGAGCAAGAACCGCCTTTATCTGCTCCCTCCGTTAATGCTTCTCTGGGTGAACCTCCATGGCGGGTTTATGGCGGGGTTGTTGCTTTTGGGGGTTTACATCGCGGGAAATTCTCTGAGCCTGCTGTCGGAAGGGAGCAGATCCGGAAAAGCCGGTCGGAAGATCAAGGCGCTTGCCATTACCCTTGGCCTGTGCGTTATCGCTGCTGCGGTAAATCCAGAAGGGTTAGGCATATTGCTGTTTCCGTTCGAGCTGTCCCAGAAGAAATTCTTGATGGATAATATTACCGAGTGGCAATCCCCGAACTTCCACTACTTGATGCCTTATGGGTACATGCTCTTGTTGCTGATGGTCGTTGTCGGCATTTCGGCCTTGAGGTTGACGGC
>JASFVA010000127.1:0-5145 GCA_050050055.1 Nitrospirota bacterium | reverse complement strand
CCATCCCCCCGGTGTTCAGGCCCTCGTCGCCGTCGAAGACGCGCTTGTGGTCCTGGGAGCTCACCATGGGGAGTATCGTCTTGCCGTCGACGAAGGCCATGAAGGAGGCCTCCTCGCCCTCCAGGCAGGCCTCCACCACCACCCTGTCGCCCGCCGGGCCGAAGGCCTTGTCCTTCATGATGAGCCCCAGGGCCTCCGTCGCCTCCTCGTGGCTCCGGCAGACTATGACTCCCTTTCCGGCGGCCAGGCCGTCGGCCTTCACCACTATGGGCGCGCCCTTCATGCGCACGTAGTCCTCGGCCTGGGTGTAGGAGGAGAAGGTGCGGTACTCCGCCGTGGGGATGCCCCAGCGCCTCATGAAGTCCTTGCAGAAGGCCTTCGAGGACTCGAGCTGCGCGGCCCTGGCCGAGGGGGCCACTATGCGGCGGCCCTCTTTCTCGAAGGCGTCGGCGATGCCCCTGGCCAGGGGCTCCTCGGGGCCCACCACGGTGAGGTCCACCCACTCGTGCTTGACGAAGTCCAGGAGGGCGTCGAAGTCCGTGGGCCTGGTTTCTATGCACTCGGCCAGGGAGGCGATGCCCGCGTTTCCCGGCGCGCAGAATATCTTTTCCACGTGCCTCGACTGCGAGAGCTTCCAGACGATGGCGTGCTCCCTTCCGCCGCCTCCCACCACAAGCACCTTCATGGCCTACCCCCCGTTACCTCGCTTCGTGTCCTCGTTGTGATTATTATCTTAAGCCTTGAACCTGAACCCGCAGGACTTGCACGTGTATGTGGGCTTGAGCAAAAGGAGCACCAGCCCAATGGGGAACAGCAGGATCACCCCCGCCCAGATCAGGCAACCGCGCTTGCCCTCGGCCTCGCCCGCGCATCTCGGGCACGATAGTGTTCCCACGCCGCACCTCTTATCGGATTCCTACGCGCCCCGCCCTCAGTGCTTGAAGTGCCGCGCCCCCGTGAGGAGCATGGCCATGCCGTGCTCGTCGCAGGCCTTTATTACCTCGTCGTCCTTGAGAGAGCCGCCGGGCTGAATGACCGCCGTAACGCCCTGCTCGTGTAGCTCGTCCACGCCGTCGCGGAAGGGGAAGAAGCCGTCGGAGGCCACCACCGTTCCCTTGAGCGGGAGCACGGCGTTCTGCGCCCCCGTCCTGGCGGCGAAGACGCGGCTGGTCTGCCCCACGCCTATGCCCGCCGTGGCGTCCTTGTAGGCGTAGACTATGGCGTTGGACTTCACGTGCTTCGCCACCCGCCAGCCGAATTCCAGCCCCTCGAGCTCCTCCGGCGTGGGCTCGCGCTTGGTGGCGGCCTTCAGCGACCGCACGTCCACGCGCTTGGCGTCCCAGTCCTGGAGGAGGAAGCCCCCGGCTATCCTCTTTATGTCGAAGCCCTTGAGGGGCTTGTCCATGCCGGGGAGCTCGAGGAGCCTCACGTTCTTCTTCTCGCCGAAGACCTTGAGGGCCCCGGCGGTGAAGGAGGGCGCGATTACGACCTCGATGAAGAGCTTCGCCATCTCCCGGGCGGCCTCTTCGTCCACGGGGCAGTTGAAGGCCAGCACCCCGCCGAAGGCGCTTATAGGGTCGGTCTTTTGGGCCTTCAGGTAGGCCTCCGCCGCCCCGCTTCCCACGGCCACGCCGCAGGGGTTGTTGTGCTTTATGATGGAGCAGGCGGGGCTGTCGAACTCCAGGGCCAGCACCAGCGCGCTGTGGGTGTCGTAGTAGTTGTTGAAGGACATCTCCTTGCCCTGGTGCTGCTTGGCCTCGTGGAGGGAGAGGTAGCCCTGCGAGCGCTCGAAGTAGAAGGCGGCCCTCTGGTGGGGGTTCTCGCCGTAGCGGAGAGTGGAGGCGAGCCTCGAGGTCATGGTGAGCGTCTGGGGGAAGGCCTCCTTCTCGCCCTCCTCCTCGTCGCGGAGGTACTCGGCTATCAGGGCGTCGTAGCTTGCGGTGTGCTCGAAGACCTTCCGGGCCAGGCGGTAGAGGGTCCCATGGCCTACCTCGCCGCCGCCCTGCTTCATCTCGCCGAGCAGGGGCTGGTAGTCCGCAGGGTCCACCACCACGGCCACGTCGCGGTGGTTCTTGGCCGCCGAGCGGAGCATGGTGGGCCCCCCGATGTCTATGTTCTCGATGGCCTCCTCGAGCTTCACCCCCTCCTTGGATATGGTGGCCTCGAAGGGGTAGAGGTTCACCACCACCATGTCTATGGGCTTGATGCCGTGGGCCTCCATGTCCTTGAGGTCGCTTTCGGAGTCCCTCCTTCCGAGGAGCCCTCCGTGAATTTTGGGGTGGAGGGTCTTGAGCCTCCCGGCCATCATCTCGGGGAACCCCGTGAACTCCGATACGTCCACCACCTGCACCCCGGCCTCCTTGATGGCCCTGGCCGTGCCGCCCGTGGAGAGTATCTCCACGCCCTGGGCGGCGAGGCCCTTGGCGAGCTCCACCACGCCGGTCTTGTCCGAAACGCTTATCAGTGCCCTTCCGATCTTCGCCATAAAAGTTTCCCCCGAATAATTGATTGGCCCAAAGAAGCCCACGATTTTAACATCTGGGCTCCCGATTTTAACATCTGGGGCCGAAATTCGCAAAGCCCCGGGCGTAAGGCCCTGTTTCTCTATTCGCGGGCCGCCGCCGGGCGCTCAGGCGCCGGCCCGGGGAGCCCCGCCTCCTTCCGGAAATACTCCAGCTCCCGGAGCAGATACATCCTCGTCTTGTTTATGTTGCCCACCAGGATTACGCCGACGGACTCGTCCCGGGGGCTGGAGGCCGTGAGGTACGAAAGCAGGCTCGCGAGCATGTTGTTGTAAAGGGCGATGTTGTGCTCCAGGGCGGCCATCCGGCGGACCTCCGCCGTGGGGAAAAGCCCGCTCCTGATGGCGTCCTTGAGGACGAGGGAGGAGGGGTAGGCGAAAAGCACCTTCTCCTTTCTCCCCGCCGCGGCGAACTCTATGCTCAGGGACGGCTCCTTCTCCAGGAGCTCCGTGTTGCTCCGCACCTCGGCCGAAAGCAGCCTGCTCAGGTACTGCCTCTCCATCTCCTCGGACTTGTCGCTCTGGTAGTTGAAGAGGAATATTCCGATTACGAGGACGAAGATTATGGATATCAGGGTGGCGATGAAATTATGGAGCCACGCCCACAGTTCTTCGCGCCTGCGCTTCGCGAGAAAGAGCGTGTAGGCCGCCGCGGCGAGGGCCGAGGCGACGGCCAGGGCTGCGATGATGTCCACGTCCGCTCTAAAACCTCCTCATGGGTTTATTCTTGCCCGGCGGCGCTTGCGCGGGCAGAGAAACGCAAAACGGCCCCTCTAAATAACGAGCTCTCCGAACTCCTGGGCCACCAGTTCCTGAAGGGAGCTCACGGCCCTGTAGGCGTGCCTCAGGAGCTCCTTCTCCCTGGGCGAAAGCCCGGAGGGGCGGACGTAGGTGTCGGGCTCCGCGCCGGCCAGGGCCTTTTCCACCTCCGCCCTCAGGGCGAAGTGGAGGAGGCTCTTGAAGGCCGCCTCGTAGTACTCGCCGTCGTCGGGGTGCATGCGGCCCCCCTCGACGAGGGCGGCGATGCGCTTGAGGGTGGAGGTCTCCCCCATGCCGCGCATGAGGGCCAGTATCCTCACGGCCTCGACGACGAATATGAGGCCGCTGCGCTTTATGTCGAGCTCTCCCTTGTGCTCGCCCTCCCTTTCGGTTATGAACCTGCCCAGGAGGCCCGTGGGCACGCGGTGGCTCCCCTCCTCCTCGTGGAGGAGGCGCAGGACCTCGTAGTGCTCCGCCAGGAGGCCGCGGGCGAAGCCGTCGACCTCGTGGAACAGGGCCTCGCTGCCCAGGATGGGGGCGGCGTCGAAGAAGACGGTTACGTACCTGGCGAGGCCCGGCATCTGCCTTTCGAACCAGTAGCTTATCTGGCGCTTCCACTCGGGCACGGTCTTCCGCCACGTGGGGTTCGCGCTCATCACGTAGCCGGGGCACCAGGCGTAGCCTATCTCCAGGAGCATCTCCGAGAAAGTCCTGGCGAGCTCGATGAAGTAGGCCTCGTGCTCCTCCCCGCCCTCGGCGATTATCATGCCGTGGTCCTGGTCGGTGGAGAGGAGGTTTTCCATCCTCCCGTGGCTTCCCGTGACGAAGAGGCAGACCTCCGCGGGCAGCTCCCCCGCCCGCTCCACGGACATCTCGAAGGCCCTCCGGTGGATGTCGCGGTTGATGAGGGAGAGCATCACCGAGACGTCGAAGGCCCCGATGCCCGCCGCCAGCTTCGCCGAGGCCACCCCGGCCATCTCGCCCAGGAGCGCCCCGAGGTCGGCGGGGCTCCGGGCCTCCTGCACCCGCCCTATCAGAAGGGTGGGCTCGGGGTGGCGGAGCCTGAGCATCTGCCTCAGGGTCACCATGCCCACCACCCTGCCTTCCTCGGCCAGGGGGAGGTGCTTGACCCCCAGGGAGGCGAGGACCGAAAGGGCCCTGTATATGGTGTCGCCGGGGCCCAGGGTCGCCGGGTTGGGCGACATTATCTCGGAGACCTTGACCGAGGAGGCGTCCTCTCTTCCCGAGGCCACTATTCTCCTTAGCACGTCGCCCTCGGTCAGTATGCCCAGGGGCTCGCCCTCCTCGCCCACCACCACCACGCTGGATATCTTCTGCCGGGCCATCTCCCGGGCGGCCCGGGTCACGCTCTCGCCGGGGCCGCAGGTGTAGACGGGGGAGACCATCACCGAGGAGAGCTCCTCGCTGTAGGGGAAGCTCTCCACGCTCCTGAGGGTCTCCCGGTGCTCCTTTATCCACCTGAGCGAAGTGGTGTCTACGAGGGGGCTCCGCTTCTTCATGCAATATGATAACAAGACTCGCGCCATAAGAGAACGCCCGCGGGGCGGCGGCCTGCGGGCCGGGGCCAACAGGCCGACGGAAAGCGCCGTTTCCGGATTTTAGGGACCGGGATCCTCCGTAGCCTCAGCCCTCAGGTCGCGCTCTCCGGGCGCAGGCTGAACCCTGCGGTCACGCTATCCGGACGGGGCCGCTCGGGCATCGCGCCCAGGGTGGGGCAATGCCGGGGCATCTCTCCTCTAAACCTTCCCCGCGCCACGGGCCGCGCCGGACAGGGCGGAGGCCCCCGCGGTGTTACTTCGCGGTGTTACTTTTTGTTATGGAGGCCCCCTCCGGGTAACTTTTCG
>JASFVA010000126.1:0-5162 GCA_050050055.1 Nitrospirota bacterium | reverse complement strand
CATATGAGGCCCTCTCTCTAAGAAGGCATCCCATGCCCTTGCCGACCCGGATGAAGGCGCTCGTCATCTCGAGCAAGTACCACCCCGAGTACTCCGGGCCGGGCCACCGTGCCCACGGCACCTACAAGAGGTTGAAAGACAAGTACGGCGTGGAATGCGACGTGCTGGCCAATTCGGTGGAGTATAACGACAATTCCGTTTACGAATACGACGGGGTTAAGATCGTGCGGGTGGCGAGGCGTCTGGGTGCCCTTCCGTCCGGCGGGTTCCTTTACAAGGCGGTGAACCATTTCATATATCTCCTGAACTACCTCTACCAGGGGTATGAGACAATCAAGGTCCTCCGGAGGGGGAGCTACGACCTCGTGCACACCTTCGGTAGCTCGATTTCAGTGAATGTCGGAGCCCTGTACGCAATGCGCCGGAAGGTGCCTCTGCTCAGGGAGGTGTGCAACAACGGGACCCGTCCGGAGCCGCTGCTTCCTCTTAAGCTCAACGGGGTTTCCAGGCAAAGGTTCGGCCCCAGGGCGCGCGTGGTGGCAGTATCAAGGAGGATAGGCGACTTCTGCAGGGGGGCCGGGTTGCCGGAAGACAGGCTCTGGGAGCGGCCGAACCCGGTCGACGAGGCCAGGTTCTACCCCGGGGTGGAGGAAAAGGCCGGGCTCAGGAGAAGGCTCACAAGGTTCGGCCCCGATGACATCGTCCTTGCATACGTTGCGAAGTTCTCGCCCGGAAAGAACCAGGTCTTCCTCGCCGACGTCATGAAGTCCCTCGATCGCAGGTACAAGTTGCTGCTCGTCGGTCCCGTCGTTGCGGGCGGCAGGTTTTACGAAAGAGACAGGGAATATTTCCTGAGCCTGCTCCGGAGCCTGGACGAAGAGGGCCTCCGCGACAGGGTTAAGCTGGTCAAAGGCTATGTAATCAATCCCCAGGACTACATAAGACTTTCCGACGTCTATGTATTCCCGACGCTTTTCGAGGCCCTGGGCACGCCCATGCTGGAGTCGATCGCCTGCGGCGTCCCCGTCGTTGCAAACCGCATTGAGGGCGTCACCGACTACTGGATAAAGGAAGGAAGGAACGGCTTCCTCTGCGAACTCCGACCCGAGGAGTTCGCGCGGTGCGTGGAGAGGGCGGCGGCCATAGCCCCCCCGGTCCTGGAGGCGGAGGCCCGGGAGGTGCTTACGAAGGCCTCGTCGTCGGTTATAGATAAGGAATACTACGAAATCATGCGACAGTTGATTATGGCTTGAGATGTCCGGCGAGGGGCAATCAGCGTGTGCGGCATCTTCGTAAGCTTCGGCAGGGATGCAATCGGCGAGGGACACCCGTGCCTCACCTCGATTTCCCACCGCGGCCCCGATGGCCGCGGAGCCAGGACTTTCAGGGTTAACGACGGCTTTCTGTCGATGGGTCACAGGCGTCTATCGATAATAGACCTCTCCGATAACGCAAGGCAGCCCATGCGCTATCTCGACGGTGGCCTCTGGATCACCTATAACGGGGAAATTTATAACTATCTTGAGCTGAAAGGCGAGTTGCTCGCCCAGGGATATGAGTTCAGGACCTCCTCCGATACCGAGGTGCTCCTTGCCGCCTATCGCAGGTGGGGCAAGGACTGCCTTGGAAGGCTGAACGGGATGTTCGCCTTCGCCATATGGGACGAGGCATCGAAGACCCTTTTTGCCGCGCGGGACAGATACGGCGTCAAGCCGCTCTATTACTGGAGCTCGCCCCGCGGTTTCGCCTTGGCCTCCGAGATAAAGCAGCTCGCCGCGCTGCCCGGCTTCAGGGCTATGGTTAACCACGACAGCGCCTACCAGTTCCTCAGATACGGGGATTTCTGCTATGGGGCGGAGACGCTCTGGAAGGACGTCTTCGAGCTTGAGCCCGGGATGATGGTCGAGGTGAAAATTGACAAATGGAACCCCTCCGCCTGCATCGTTCCCGAGACATGGTATGGTCCGGAATCCCGTCATGACCCCGCTGCGCGGGTCCCGGAGCAGGAGGCTGCCGAGAGGTTCCGCTTCCTCCTCGAGGACTCCATAAGGCTCAGGCTTCGCGCCGACGTTCCCGTGGGCTTTGCGCTGTCGGGAGGCCTGGATTCCTCCACAATAACCTGCCTCGGCGCCGAGAGTCTCAACCACGGGCCGCGACCCAAGACGTTTTCCGCATGCTACGAGGAGCCGGAATACAACGAGAGCAATTTCGTCCGGGCGGTCGTGGATTCCACGGGAGCGGAGCCGACGGAGGTCTTTACAAGGCCGTCATACATCATCGAGAACCTGGATTGCGTAACAAGAATTCACGACCTGCCCACCGCCGGCAGGGCGATATTCCCGCATTACAACCTCTGCCGGAGCGCCAGGACTGCCGGCGCGAAGGTCCTCCTTGAGGGCCAGGGCCCTGACGAGATATTGGCCGGCTACAGGAGTTTTTTCTGGGCCTTTCTCAGCGAGCTCATCATGTCGCTCCGGGGGAGCGCCGCGCTAAGTGAGTATCTGCACTTCAGAAAGATAAACGGCGGCTCGCTGCGCGCCGACGGGAAACACCTTCTCAAGGTCATATTCCCGGCCCTGACGCTGGCACGCCGCATGTGGCCAGGGTCAGCGGGGGACGGCGAGAGCCTCCTTGACCTCCGCGTCTTCAAGCAATGCGGGGTGGACGACACGCCCAGGGTCGTAAGGGATCAAAAGTCGGTAATGGGACTTCATAGGGTGAGGATGACCCTGCTGAGGGCAATCCTGCACAACGTGGACCGCTCGTCGATGGCCAGTTCCGTGGAAGTCCGCAATCCGTTCCTGGACTACAGGCTAGTGGAGTTTTGCCTCTCGCTTCCCGTATCGATGAAGATTCGGGGCGGGCTTCAGAAATATCTCCTCAGGAAGGCAATGGCCGATGTGCTGCCCGAGAAGGTCAGGGCCAGATCTCAAAAGACGGGTTTCTCAAGCCCCGAGGCCGTATGGGCAAAAGGGGCGCTCAGGGGTTTTTATCGTCAGTCTCTATCGGAGCTCGACGGCATGCCCTTCGTCCGCCGCCGGGGGGCAACGCAGAGGTTCGACAGGTTCCTCGAGGGACGAATTCCGTATGACAGGATATTCTGGAGGCTCATCAATTTCCACCGGTGGGCCAAGGTCTTCAACATTTCGATGTAGGCTCACAGTGTCCACCATCCACTTCACAATTGAATACAACGCGAGACCGGCAGCCCCTCCCTCCGGCGGGCGCAAACTGGCGGAGCTCGGTGGAGTCCCGGTCTATATGAGCCACGGCCGGAGGGCCAGGTTTCATCTTGAACAGAGGGGAAGGCGGAGGCTCTGCGTCCTGGGTCATCCAATTATCGACGAAACGATAGACAACGGGAATTTCCCGTCCATCTATATGTCCGCGGAAAGGGGACCCGAGTTTTTCAGGTCCCTTAACGGCGAGTTCCTCCTTGTTGAGGTGGATGAGGCGAGACGCTCGATCAGGGTCGTAAACAGCCGTTTCGCATCGCCGATTTTCTTTTACGTGGCGAAGGCCGGATTTTTCCTCGGAAGTACATCCTACTACGAGCTCTGCCTGCGGCTGAGGGAGCTCGGGATGCTGCGCATGAGTCAGGAGCCGTTTTATGAGTTCCTGAATTTCAGGAGGGTCTTCGGAGAGAAGACCTACGACAGGGACTCCCTGTATCTGCGGCCGGCGAACGTCCTCACTTTTAACTGCCGAGAAACGGAAGTGTCGACGTACTGGACGCCCAGCTACGAGAAGAACAGTCTTTCCTTGGGCCGGAACAGCGACAGGCTCATCGAGGGCATCAGGAGCTCCATAAAGAGGAAAACCAGCGACGGAAGGCGATACGGCATGTTCCTGAGCGGCGGGATGGACACCAGGACAGTGCTCGCCAACTTCGGTGAAGACCCGCCGCATTGCTTCACTCTGACCTATTCGCAGCAAAGCAGAGAATACCAGGTGGCCAGGAGACTGGCCGGGCTAAAGGGCGCCGGGCACACATGGATACAAGTCCCGGAAAGACACGACCGTCGGTTCCTGGAAGAATGTGCAAGACTCACGGGCTCCATGTACATGACTCCAGCTACGTTCCTCGGACACGGGGACGCCGTGGCAGAGGAAGCGGACGTACTGTTTGCCGGGTATGGGTTCGATTACTTCTTCCAGGGGATGTACATCCCCTCGACGAGCTACAGGCTCTTCGGGAAGAAAATCCATTACCGGAGACCCCAGGCCATCACGGGAGACATGGCCGACCATTTCATATCTAATGTCTCGTACAGGACGAAGGGCGCGCCCGTTGATAGTCTTATGAAAGGAGGGCGGCGCAGGCAGATGGACGAATACTTGAGGGCCGTGGTAGGCGGCATAGTCTCGGAGGCCATCGGTTTCTCCGACGATTCCTTCGATATATGGGAGTATATAAACTTCAGCAACCTATCGCGCCATTACACTTATGGGGGCCAGCTCGAGCTCATGACGCTGGCCGAGTATCGGACCATCTCCTACGACAACGACATTTATGATCACTATCTCTCCCTTCCCGTGGAGCAAAGGTTCGATGCCAGGGTGATGAGGGAGGCCCTAAGGAGGGTAAGCCCCCAGTTCTATAACCTCGAGAGCGCCAATACCGGCATGCCCGTCGGATATTCTGCGGCCAGAAAGACCGTTTTCCAGGTAGCCGACTACCTCAAGCGCCGCGCAATCTTCAAAGGCCAGCCGGAATTGGACATCACGCCGCAGGGGTTCAAAAGGACCTGGCTCCCCACCGAAGCCGTTCTAAGGTACGAGATGCCCGACTACGTGGCGGGATTGAAAAATTCGCCCGAGCTGGACTCGGTCGGCATATTCGACATGGACAAAGTCCGGACCGTGGTGGACATGTGGCTCGACGGCAGAGTCGTGGGTGACCAGACCCTTCTATTGCTCCTGACCATCGAGAGGTTCCTCAGGAACGTATTCAGGGGCGGGAGGAATGGGGGGCAATGAGGGTCGAGTTATTCGGGCTGCCCGGAGTGGGAAAGACGCATATCCTGAACGCCCTCGCCGATAGATACCCGGGCCTCAGAAGGCATTATCTCAGGTACGGCCCTTCGTCGTGGGAAGAGGTCGGGCGGGATATGCCGTATTTCGCGAGACATCCGCGGGTCCTTTTTTCGACTTTTCTCGAG
>JASFVA010000125.1:0-5177 GCA_050050055.1 Nitrospirota bacterium | reverse complement strand
GCCCGAGAATCGTGCCAACCCTGTCCTCGCCGTAGCGCTCCACGAAGCCCGCCCGGGCGAGGAGCTTTCCGGCGTCTTCCCCCGCGGCCTCGCGGACGTAGCTTATGGCCGTGCGCCAGGGCTCCCTCACGGCCTGCTCACCCCCCGGAAGCGGCACGGGCTTGAGGCGGCCCGCCCTCCTGAACCCAAGGGCGTCGCAGAGGAGGAACTCCCCGCCCCAGATTGTGCCGTCCGTGCCGTAGCCCGTCCCGTCGAAGGCCACGCCAATGACCTTGCCCGTTAGGCCGTGCTCGGCCATAACCGAGGCGATGTGGGCGTGGTGGTGCTGCACTCCGAGCTTTTTAATCCCCTCCTGCCCGAGGGCCCACTCGGTGGAGAGGTATCCGGGGTGGAGGTCGTGGGCCAGGGCCGCGGGCTCGGCCCTGTAGACGGCCTTGAGGTTATCGAGGGTCTCCTCGAAAAATTTCAGGGTCTCGTAGTTTTCCATGTCCCCTATGTGCTGGCTCACCATGGCGTAGGAGCCGCGCATGAGGGTGAAGGCGTTCTTTATGTCGGCCCCAACGCCCAGGACGTCCGGCCCTTCGGAGCCAAGGGCCACGGGCTCGGGCGTGTACCCCCTGGCCCTCCGCACGAAGCGAAGCGGCCCGGAGAGCTTCACCACGGAGTCGTCGGCCCTCATGAAGATGCCCCTGTCGTGGTCCAGGAGGGCGTCCACCATGTCGCCGAGCTTTTCGCGGGCCTCCCGGCCCTCCGTCTGGATTGGCTCCTCCGAGAGGTTTCCGCTGGTCATGACCAGGGCCTCGAACTCTTCCATTATAAGGTGGTGGAGGGGCGTGTAGGGGAGCATGAAGCCCAGGCGCGAGTTCCCGGGCGATATGTCCTCCGGCAGGGCGTTAGGCTTCTTTTCGAGGAGAACTATGGGCCGCCTGGGGGATGCGAGAAGCGCCTCCTCCTCAGGGGAGACGTGGCAGAACCTCCGCACGGTCTCCGCGTCCGGCGCCATGAGGGCGAAGGGCTTCCGGTTCTTACGCTTCCGCTCCCTGAGCCTTCCAACGGCCCCGGGGTTGGTGGCGTCGCAGGCCACGTGGAATCCCCCGAGCCCCTTTATGGCCACCACCGCGCCTTCCCTGAGGAGGGCCCTCACCCGCTCCACCGCCTCGTCCCCCCGGGCATCCTCACCCATGAGGCTCACGCTGGGGCCGCAGGCCGGGCAGGCGTTGGGCTGGGCGTGGAAGCGCCGGTTCGCTGGGTCTTCGTACTCGGCCCGGCAGAGGGGGCACATCTCGAAGGGGGCCATGGTGGTGTTGGGCCTGTCGTAGGGCGTGCGGAGGGTTATGGTGTACCGGGGGCCGCAGTTGGTGCAGTTTATGAAGGGGTACCTGTAGCGGCGGTCCGAGGGGTCCCGCATCTCGGCGAGGCAGTCGGGGCAGACGGAGACGTCGGGCGCGACGTGGGTGAAGCCCTCCGCTTTCCCGCTCTCGAGTATCCTGAAGCCCTCGTAGCCCTGGAAAGGCAAGGGCGATACCTCCACCGACGCGATGGAGGCAAGGGGCGGGGCCCCCTCGGCGAGCCTCCCGGCGAAGGACCCGGCCTCCGGGCCCTCGACCTCTATTACCACGCCCTCGCCGGTGTTGGCCACGAAGCCGCTCAGGCCCATCGAGGTGGCCAGGCCGAAGACGTAGGGCCTGAAGCCCACTCCCTGCACGGTGCCCCTAACCCTTATGGCGAGCCTTTCGGAGGCGGGGGCGGTTTTCTTTTCGTAGCCGTCGGCCATGGCTGTTAGAGTTAATATTATAAATGTTTTAAAGCGCCCGCGAAAGCGGCCCCCCGCGTTCTTGACCTTCCGGGCCGGTTTACTTTAATCTTAACCTGGCATTTCCGCGAGGCCATTTCCGCAGCAGGAGCGAAGGCGTGAGGAAAATCAGGATAGGCGTAATAGGCGGCTCGGGGCTCGACGACCCCGGGCTCATGGAGGAAAAGAGGGAGAAGGCCGCGAGGACCCCCTACGGGAAGCCCTCCTCGAAGCTGACCACGGGCAAGATAGGCGGCGTGGAGGCCGTGGTGCTGGCGCGGCACGGCAAGGGCCACACCATATACCCCACGGGCGTGAACTACCGCGCCAACATCCACGCCCTCTGGAAGGCCGGCTGCACCCACGTCCTGGCCACCACGGCCGTGGGCTCCCTGAGGGCGCGCATCCGGCCCGGCGACCTCGTCTTCCTCGACCAGTTCATAGACATGACCAAGCACCGCCCCCTCACCTTCCACGACGAGAAGGTCATCCACACGCCCATGGCAGAGCCCTTCTGCGCCGAGCTCAGGGGGCTCCTTGCGAAGACGGCCAAGAGGCTGAAGCTCAGGCACCACGGGAAGGGCACCGTGGTGACCATAGAGGGCCCCAGGTTTTCCACCAAGGCCGAAAGCCGCATGTGGAGGCTCCTGGGGGCCGACGTGATAAACATGTCCACCGTGCCCGAGGTCATACTGGCCCGGGAGCTGGGCATGTGCTACCAGTCCATAGCCATGAGCACGGACTACGACTGCTGGAAGGAAGAGGAGGAGCCCGTCACCTGGGACATGATAGTGGAGACGATGAAGCGAAATTCCGAGAACGTCAGGAGCCTCCTCGTGGGGGCCATCCCCCGGATAAAGAACGCGCGCTGCGAATGCGGGGGCGCATAGGAGGTGCGGCGATGCCGATTAAATCCAGGATAAGGACAATAGCCGACTACCCCAAGAAGGGGATAATGTTCCGGGACATAACCACCCTCATTAAGGACCCCGTGGGCTTCAGGCTGGTGATAGACAACCTCACCCAGCGCTACGTCCACGGCGAGACGAAGTTCGACGTCATCGTGGGCATCGAGTCCAGGGGCTTCATCATAGGCGGGGCCATGGCCTACACCCTGGGCAAGGGGTTCGTGCCCATAAGGAAGAAGGGGAAGCTCCCCGGCGAGATAGTCTCCCAGGACTACGAGCTCGAATACGGCACGGACTCCATAGAGATCCACCGCGACGCCATACACGAGGGCGTGGACGTCCTCCTGGTGGACGACCTACTGGCCACGGGCGGAACGGCCCTGGCCGCCGCCGCCCTCATCGAGAAGCTCGGGGCCCGGGTGGCCGAGATGTGCTTCATCGTGGACCTCCCCGACGTGGGCGGCGCAAAGAGGCTCCAGGGAAAGGGCTACAAGCTCTTCGCCCTCACGGAGTTCGAGGGGGAGTAGGGCCCCCGGCGCCCCTTCCGTTTCCGGAGGGCGGAGGGGCGGGTCAAGGGGCGGGCCTGGATTCGAATTTGTTGTTTTTCCGGCCGGGGATGCGGCTCTCGAGCCCGAGCATTCCCCTGGCCTCCTCCGGAGTCGCTATCTCCCTGCCCAGCTCTGCGGCGATCCTGACGAGCCTCCCGATGCTCCTCTCGTTCGTCGTAAGCTCCCTCTTGGCCGAGTCATACCAGATGCAGTCCTCTATTCCGACCCTCACGTGGCCCCCCATGACTATCGAGGCGGCGTTCACCGGCAGCTGGAAGACCCCTATCCCCCCGCCCGCCCACAGGGCTCCCGGAGGCAGTTCGTTCACGAGATAGGAGAGGTCCGACACCTTGGCCTGGGTAGAATAGACCGACCCGAGGATGACGTTGAAGTAAAGCGGAGGCGAAAGGTAGCCCCTCTCGCAGAGGTATTTTGCCGTGTTCACCATCCCCGGGTCGAACACCTCCAGTTCCGGCCTGATGCCCCTCGCCGCCATCTTCTCGGCCAGCTTCCTTATCGTTTCCGGACTGTTTACGCTCGCCTGGTCGGGGAAATTAAGCGACCCCAGCGTGAGGCTGGCCATGTCGGGCTTGGCGGCGCCGTCCAGGTCGAGCACCTCCGACCTCTTGTGGAAATCGCCGTACGTCCTGCCGCTGGTGGTCGCGCAGATGACCGCCTCGGGGCTCTCGCGCCGGATGCCCTCTATGATCCTGGCGAAGACCCCGGCCCTGTGGGTCGGGGCCCCCTCGTCGTCGCGGGCGTGTATGTGCAGGATGCTCGCGCCGGCGGAGACGCACCTGAGGGCGTCGCCTACGACCTCCTCCACCGTGACCGGGACGAAGGGGGTGTCCCTCTTCCCCGGGACCACGCCGGAGAGCGCGGCGTTGATTATCAGTTTGTCGTAGGGCTTGAGCGGATGGGGCGGCTCCGGGCCGAAAAGCCTATTTTCCCTTGCCACGTTCGTCGTTGTCCTCCCTCCACTTCACCGGGTCGGTCTGGAGCGTAGTCCATTCGTCTATGCCGGGGCGGCCGAACTCGTGGAGTTTTTTCAGCCTTCCGGTCTCCCGATATCCAAAGTGCTTAATATACCATGCGATCGTCTCGGGGATGTCGGCGTTGGTGGTCAGGGTGCGTATGCCCTTTTCCGCGAGCGCCAGCATGCGCCGCTCCTGGAGGGCCCTGCCGATCCCGTGACGGCGGTAATCGGGATGCACGGCCAGGAGGGTGGTCTTGGCCTCCGTGGCGGCGAGGATTTTATAGCCCGCCGCCCCCGCCAATTCCCCGTCGACCCTGGCCACGAAAAAGCACCTCCAGTCCAGCTCCGGCATCTCCGGGGAAGGCACGTTGTGCATGTTCGCCGTCCTCATGACCTCGAGGATGCCCGGGACGTCCCGCTCCGTGGCCGGCTCTATCGAAACGCGCATTTCCGTTTTCGCCTCCCCCCCTTTGAGTCGTGTATTATATCAGAGAGTCGTGTAGTATATAAGAGCGTTTCGTGGGGCGCTTTCGGGGCCTCGGGGCAGGGGTGTTTTGGCCGGGCCTGAGAGGATATCGCGGATTCGAATAACAGGGCCGCAATTTTTACATTTTTTCAGGAATCGCGTTGGATGCGGCGGGGCAATATGTTTCTATGGTCGGGGCGCGGGATGTTCGCGGCACGAGGGGCCCGGAGGCTATCTCCCCGTTTCCAGCTCCTTGAGGTTCTTTAGCTGCAGGGTGGCGGTCTCTATCATCTTGTTTATTTTTGGGGCGTCCTCCTTGCTGAAGAACAGAATCCTGCGCCAATAGGCGATGGCGTTTCCGAGGTTGCCGCTCCTGTATTCTCGAAATCCTTCTTCCCTGAGCCTCCCCGCGCATGCCTTGACAAGGGCGCTGATGTCTTGGGCCGAATGCCTCAGTCCTGGCGGCTTCCCCTGGCCGGCGGGATAA
>JASFVA010000124.1:0-5181 GCA_050050055.1 Nitrospirota bacterium | reverse complement strand
GGATGTACCTGGTGGAGGCCATGAGGGGCTGCCCCCACAGCTGCGGCTTCTGCCTTGCCGGACACGTCTATAACCCGCCGAGGCGAAAACCGCTCGAGGCGATAAAGGGCGAGATAGAGGCCGCCCGGGGGCGCACCGGGAGGGTGGGCCTCATCGGCCCCTCCCTTACGGACTACCCCCACGCCGCTGAGGTCCTCAGGATGGAGGGCGTGGACTTCTCCATAACGTCACTGAGGGCCAGCCCCAGGAGCGCTGCGATAGCGGCCCTCATGCAAGGAACAAAGAGCGTGTCCATCGCCCCGGAGGCCGGCACAGGACGGCTCCGGAAAGTCATCGGAAAGAACATAACCGAGGAGGACATCATCGAGACCTCGCGGCTCATCCTCTCGGGCGGGGTGGAGAGGCTCAGGCTATACTTCATGGTGGGGCTCCCCACGGAGACGGAGGAGGACACGGAGGGGATAATCGGGCTCGTTACGAAAATCAGGGACCTCTCGCCGAGGGGCAGGATTGTCCTTACGCTGAGCACCTTCGTGCCCAAGCCCTTCACGCCGTTTCAATGGCACCCCATGGAAGAGATGAAAGCCGTCAAGGAGCGCTTGAAGCGCGTCAAGAAGTCCCTGGGGAGGCTCAGGGCGGTGAGGGTCTTCCACGACGTACCCAAGTACGCCTACATGCAGGGCATGCTCGCCAGGGGCGACCGGCGCGTGGCCGGGGCACTCAGGGCCATGCTCGGAAGATCCATGCTCGGACAAGGGGACTGGCCCGGGGCAGCCCGCTCGGCCGGGGTGGAGCCGGACTTCTACACGACGAGGGAGCGCAGCTTGGAGGAGACCCTGCCCTGGGATTTCCTGGACCAGGGCATCCCGAAGGCGCAACTCTGGGAGAGGTACAGGTGTATGGTATTTAAGCAATGCACCTGATTGGGGTATAATCTTGTAATGGCCACGAGGATTCTCATCGTCGAGGACGAGCCCAACATAGGCGACCTCGAGCGCCGCCGCCTTGAGAAGGCAGGTTTCGGCGTCTCCATAGTGTCAACGGGCCGCGAGGCCATCGAAAGGCTCCGCGGCGACGACCTCCCGGACCTCCTCCTCATAGACGTGGGGCTCCCCGACATGTCCGGAATCGAAGTCCTCAGGGAGGCCAACCGGCTGGGCGTCAGGGTGCCGTCGGTCATAGTGACCGGCGCCGGGGACGAGAAGATCGCCGTCTCGGCGATGAAGCTCGGCGCCCTGGACTACGTGGTCAAGGACGCCGAGTCCATAAAGCGTCTGCCGGAGACGTGCTCCGAGGTCCTCGGCAAGTTCCGCATGGGCGAGGAACACGCCCGCCTGGTGGAGGAGCTCAAGCGGGTGAACTCCGAGCTCGTGGAGGCCAACGAGCGCCTGGGCGAGATATCGAAGGTCGACGAGCTCACGGGCGTATTGAACAGGCGCACGTTCTTTGAGCAGCTCTCCAAGGAGTGCTCCACGGCGGAGCGCTACGAATTCCCCCTGAGCCTGTGCCTCCTGGACATCGACCGCTTCAAGGAGATAAACGACACCCACGGCCATCCCGTCGGCGACGTCGTCCTCGGGCAATTCGCCACTATGCTCAAGGAAAGGCTGAGGGGCACCGACTTCATAGGGAGAGTGGGCGGGGAGGAGTTTGCCGTGGCGTTTCCATGCACGCCCCTCGACAGGGCCCTCCGCGTCTGCGACGAACTGAGGAGGCTGGTGGCCGAAGCCGGATTCGGCGATGAAGGGAACCCCGTAAAGGTCACCACCAGCGCCGGAGTGGCAGCCCTTGCCCCGGGGCTGGACTCCGTGGGCCTCATAAGCATAGCCGACAAGGGGCTTTACAGGGCGAAGAACGAGGGGAGAAACAGGGTGGCCACGGTCCAGGAGGCTGGTTAGGGCGACTCCGAGACGAACAGCCCCGTGGAAAGATACCTCTCTCCCCTGTCCGGGAGGATTGCCACGACGCGCTTCCCCTTGCCGAGCCTCTCGGAGACCTTGAGGGCCGCCCACATCGCCGCCCCCGAAGATATCCCGCAAAGGAGCCCCTCCTTGAGCGAAAGCTCCTTGGCCATGTATGCGGCGTCTTCGTCGGCCACGGGGATGACTTCGTCGTAGATCTTCGTATCGAGCACGCCGGGGAAGAACCCCGCCCCTATGCCCGCAATCTTATGGGGTCCGGGGTCGCCGCCGGAAAGAACGGGGGAGGCCGCCGGCTCGATTGCCGCTATCCACACGTCTTGTTTTTCCCGCCGGAGAACTTCGCCCACGCCGGTGATGGTGCCGCCCGTGCCCACCCCTGCCACGAAGCCGTCGGGCACCCCGCCCAGGCAATCCAGGATCTCCGTGGCCGTCGTCTTTCTGTGCACCTCGGGGTTGGCCGGGTTCTCGAACTGCTGGGGCATGAAGTACTCCGGGTGCTTCTTGTAGACCTCCTCGGCCCCCTCGACGGCGCCCATCATACCCCTGGCCCCCTCGGTAAGGACGAGCTCCGCACCGTAGGCCTCGAGGAGCTGCCTTCGCTCCATGCTCATGGTCTCGGGCATGGTGAGGATAAGCCTGTAGCCCTTCACCGCAGCCACCATGGCAAGGCCAATGCCGGTGTTTCCGCTCGTGGGCTCCACGATGGTCCCCCCGGGCCCGAGGGAGCCCTCCCGCTCGGCCCTCTCTATCATGGAGAGGGCAATCCTGTCCTTGACCGAGCCGCCGGGGTTGTAGCCCTCGAGCTTGGCCCATATCTCCGCCCCGCCCTCCGGCACGAGACGGTTTATTCGCACCAGGGGGGTGTTCCCTATGAGGCTCAGTATGTCCCTGTGAGAGTGCACGGTAGCAAGATTATAGCAGGAAGCCGGGGCTTTTCGAAACGTGAAGCTCGCGGTAGCAGTTTTCCTGTTATCCGGAGTTTCATGACCGAGGCACGTTGAGATTTTTTCCAAGAGCGCTCTTATCGACGTGAACTGATGTCGCAGAGTGCGGCCTGAAAGCAATGGTGATTATATTCTGCATGGACCTCCGATCTGCTTTCCGTTATCACATTGAGCACCACAACTTATAATAGTGATAAGTTGTGGACTCTCAGGAGGAAGTTGTCTTAACTATGGAGATATGTGGTAGAATAAATACTAATTATGGTTGTGCAGAAGTTCACTGATGAGCCAGCCAAAGATGCGGGGATGAAAAGTTCGACGGCCACCGGCCCCGGCCTGTCGAGGCTCGCGGTTTATATATCCCTTTCGGGCTGGGCGATACTGACGGTATACCTTTTCACCTCCATCGAGCGCGAGGGGTTCAGCTTCCAGATACTGAAAGATTTCGTATCCACGGAACAACAGGGCATCAGGTTCCGCGCCCTGATGCTCTTCGGTCCCCTCATCACCTCCGTCATGGGATATTTCCTGAACGAAAAGGCCAAGGCCGAAAATACGCTCCTGCGTGTGAACAGGGCGCTCAAGACCATCTCGGCAGGCAACCTGGTGCTTGTTCGCGCGAAGGAGGAGGCTCAACTACTGGAGGACATCTGCAGGACGATTGTCACGACAGGAGGATATGAGCTGGCATGGGTAGGATACGCAGCCCACGACGGGGCCAAGGCGGTGCGGCCCGCGGCGCACTTCGGACGCGGAGACGATAACCCGGGGAATACAGAAATCATCCGGGCGGGAAGCGAGGGCGGCAGTGGACCCACTGCCTTGGCCATTGATACGGGCAAACCGGCCATCGAGAAAGATGTACGGCATGGACACAGGTTCGAGCCCTGGAAAGCAAAGCCTCTTAAGCATGGATATGCATCTTCCATTGCCCTGCCTCTGTCCGGCGAGGGAAAGCCAATCGGCGTTCTGAATATCTACTCCGCCGCTCCGCGTGCCTTCGACGACGAGGAGATAAGGTTGCTCACCGAGCTGGCCGACGACCTGGCCTTCGGGATCAAGGCCCTCAGGACGCGGGAAAATCACAGAAGGGCCGAGGAGAAGCTCAGAGAAAGCCAGCGAAGCCTCTCCACCCTCATAAGCAACCTCCCGGGCATGGCTTACCGACGCCGCCATGACGGGGAATGCACGATGGAGTTCGTAAGCGACGGATGTTACGAGCTGACCGGATACCGCCCGGCGGAGATAATCAGGAACGCCGAGGTCTCCTATGGACAGGTCATCCACCCCGACCATCGGGACTCCATAAGGCAGGAGGTGCAGCTTGCGCTTCAGGGCAGGAAGCCCTTTAAGCTCCTCTACCGCATCATCGACAAATCGGGAGAGGAAAAGTGGATTTGGGAGCAGGGGCAGGGGGTCTTTTCCGGAAAGGGCGAATTGCAGGCCCTCGAGGGCCTGCTGACGGACATCACCGAGCGGAAGCGGGCGGAAGAAAGGATAGAGCACCACCTCGAGCAAGTTAAGGCCCTGCGGACCATAGATATGGCCATAAGCTCGAGCTTGGACCTGCGCGTGACCCTCGACGTTCTGTTGGAACAGTTGATCAACCGGCTAAAAGTGAACGCGGCCGCCGTGCTGCTCCTGGATGCGAGCACCATGCACCTCAAGTACTCCGCCGGCAAAGGCTTTAAGACCGATAGAATCAAGAATGTCGACCTGAGACTGGGGGAAGGCTATGCCGGACTCGCCGCAAAGGAACGGAAATACATCGTGATTCCCGACCTCTCCAAGTCGGAGTATAAGACGCCTTTCAGGAAATACGATTTCTCTGAGGCCTTTCTGACCCAGGAGGAGGGCTTCAAGGCCTATTATGCCACGCCCCTTGTCGTTAAAGGCCGCGTGAAGGGCGTTCTGGAGGTGTTCCGATGCTCCACCTTCGAGCCGGATTCGGAGTGGCTGGATTTCCTCGAGGCCCTGGCGGGACAGGCGGCAATCGCCATAGACAACGCTTCCCTTTTCGACGACCTTCAGAGCTCTCACCAGGAGCTGATCCTGGCCTACGACACGACAATCGAGGGTTGGTCCAAGGCCCTGGACTACCGGGACAGGGAAACGGGGAACCACTCGCAGCGCGTTATGGAGATGACCCTGAAGATAGCCGCGGAGATGGGTATGAAGGAAAGCGAACTCGTCCACATACGGCGCGGCGCGCTGCTTCACGACATAGGCAAGCTGGGGGTCCCGGACCGGATACTCTTCAAGGTGGGAGGCCTCACGGACGAAGATTGGGCGGTAATGAAACGGCATCCCGAGAT
>JASFVA010000123.1:0-5227 GCA_050050055.1 Nitrospirota bacterium | reverse complement strand
CACGGAGCTCGACGAGCTGGAGCGCAGGCTCAGGCAGCTCGAGATCGAGCGCCAGGCCCTCCGCAAGGAGGACTCCGGCGAGGCCCGCGAGCGCCTGGAAAAGATAAACGCCGAGGCCGAGGAGGTGACCAGCCGGAAGGCGGCCCTCAGGGAGCAGTGGCTCAGCGAAAAGGAGATAATCTCCAGGATACGCGAGGTCAAGGGAAAGATAGAGCAGACCCGCATCGAGAGCGAGAAGGCGGAGCGCGATGGCGACCTCGGGCGGGCCTCGGAGCTCCGCTACGGCGCCCTGCCCCAGCTCCGGAAGTCCCTGGAGGAGGAAAACGACAGGCTCGCCAGCAAGCAGGCCCAGCGGAAGATGCTCACGGAGGAGGTGACCGAGGAGGACGTGGCCGAGGTCGTGGCCAAGTGGACGGGGGTGCCCGTCTCCAGGATGCTCGAGAGCGAGGTGCAGAAGCTCGTCAAGATGGAGGACAGGCTCCGCCGCCGCGTGGTGGGGCAGGAGGAGGCCATAGGGGCCGTGGCGAACTCCATACGCAGGGCGAGGGCGGGCATCCAGGAGCCCGACAGGCCCATAGGCTCCTTCCTGTTCCTCGGCCCCACGGGCGTGGGCAAGACCGAGCTTGCCAGGGCCCTGGCGGAGTTCCTCTTCGACGACGAAAACGCCATGGTGCGCATAGACATGTCGGAGTACCAGGAGAGGCACACGGTCTCGAGGCTCATCGGGGCGCCCCCGGGGTACGTGGGCTACGAGGAGGGCGGACAGCTCACGGAGGCCGTGCGCAGGAGGCCCTACAGCGTGGTGCTCTTCGACGAGATAGAGAAGGCACACCCCGAGGTCTTCAACCTCTTCCTCCAGGTCCTCGACGACGGCCGCCTCACGGACGGGCACGGCCGGACCGTGGATTTCAGAAACGCGGTGCTCATCATGACCTCCAACGTGGGGAGCCAGC
This sequence comes from Nitrospirota bacterium, assembly GCA_050050055.1. GTDB lineage: Bacteria > Nitrospirota > Thermodesulfovibrionia > Thermodesulfovibrionales > JdFR-86 > JARRNG01. The sequence continues at coordinate 4,274 of JASFVA010000123.1, read as the reverse complement.
ACATACAGGAGATCATCGAGCAACAGGAGAAGAGGCCGACCCACTGGGCCGTGGGCGCCCAGGGCGGGGAGCTCAAGGACAAGGTGATGGAGGACCTCCGGGCGCAGTTCAAGCCCGAGTTCCTCAACAGGCTCGACGAGATAATCATCTTCAACACCCTCTCGCGCGAGCTCCTCAGGGACATCGTGGAAATTCAGCTCGCCAGGATGAAGCGCTACATCCTCGAAAAGGGCATAGACATCGCCCTCACCGAGGGGGCCAAGGAGAGCCTCGCCGCCATGGGCTACGACCCCGTCTACGGGGCGAGGCCCCTCAAGAGGACCATCCAGCGCGTGGTGCTTAACCCGCTTTCCACGAAGCTCCTCCAGGGGGAGTTCAAGGCGGGCGACACCCTGGAGGTGGACGTGAAAGACGGCGAGGCCGTCTTCAGAAAAACGGCCGCGAAGGAGGCGGCCGTCAAATAAACCTTAGAAGGAGGATTCGGAGAGATGGCATTGGTTAAATGGCATCCCCTCAGGGAACTCGACGAGATCAGGAGGGACATGGACCGGATGTTCGGGGACTTCCTGGAGCCCCCCAGGCGCAGGGCCCAGCGCTTCCGCGGGGGCCTCGCCGCGCCGAGCGTGGAGCTCGTCGACCGGGGGACCGAGGTGGTGCTCAGGGCAGAGCTCCCCGGCGTCAGGAAGGAGGAGGTGGACCTCACCGTCCACGACGAGGCCGTCACCGTCAAGGGCGAGTTCAAGCGGGACGAGACCGTGAAGGACGAGGACTACTACTTCTCGGAGCGCCGGTACGGGCACTTCGAGCGGACGGTGCCGCTTCCCGAGGAGGTGGACTCCGACCGGGCCAAGGCCTCGTTCAAGGACGGGGTCCTGGAGGTGGTGCTTCCGAAGAAGGAGGAGGCCAAGCCCAGGGAGAGAAAGCTCAAGGTGGAATAAGACCCCTTGCGCTCCCTTTGAGGGAGGGCCGGAGGGCGCGAAGGCCCTCCGGCCCTCTTCTTTTCCGGCCCGTGGCGCGGCCCCCCGGGCCGGGCTCCGGGGGCCTTTCCCCGCTCTTCCTCGGGCGCCCCGGCGAAGGCCCGTCCCGCGCGGATGCGCCCCGGTGGCTAACTTGACTTTTAAATGGGGTTCTGGTAAAGTTTTCTTTTGCCCTTTCAGGGGTTAGTGTTTAAAACCAAAACGCGATAGGAGGACGGGTTAAGGTGCCCACTATCCAGCAGCTGGTAAGGCGAGGCAGGAAGGCCACGGCGAAGAAGACCAAGAGCCCTGCGCTGCAGGACTGCCCGCAGAGGCGCGGCGTCTGCCTGAGGGTTTACACCACCACGCCCAAGAAGCCGAACTCGGCCCTCAGGAAGGTCGCGAGGCTCAGGCTCACCAACGGCATCGAGGTGACGGCCTACATCCCCGGCGTCGGGCACAACCTCCAGGAACACTCGATAGTGATGATAAGGGGCGGCAGGGTAAAGGACCTTCCCGGCGTCAGGTACCATATAATCCGCGGCAGCCTCGACTCCGCCGGAGTGGCCGACAGGAAGCGCGGACGGTCGAAGTACGGGACCAAGAGGCCGAAGTAAGATGCCGAGAAGAAGGGTAGCGGAAAAGAGGGAAATCCAGCCTGACCCCAAGTACGGCAGCAGGCTCCTTAGCAAGTTCATAAGCGCCCTGATGTCGGACGGGAAAAAGTCCACCGCCGAGCGCATCTGCTACGGCGCCCTGGACATCATAAAGGAAAAGACCAATTCCGACCCCCTCAAGGGCTTCAAGACGGCCATCGACAACGTCAAGCCCGTCGTGGAGGTCAAGCCCAGGAGGGTGGGCGGCGCCACCTACCAGGTGCCGGTGGAGGTCAGGCCCCAGAGGCGCACGGCCCTGGCCTTCAGGTGGATAATCAACTACTCCAGGGCCAGGGGCGAGAAGACATCCAGCCAGAAGCTCGCGGGCGAGCTCCTGGACGCCATGAACCAGACCGGGGCTTCCATCAAGAAGAGGGAAGACACCCACAGGATGGCCGAGGCGAACAAGGCCTTCGCACATTACAGGTGGTAAAGAGGAACCGCAGAAATGAGACAGTCACTCGAAAAGACGCGCAATATCGGTATCATGGCCCACATAGACGCGGGCAAGACCACGACTACCGAGCGCATCCTGTACTACACGGGAGTCACCTACAAGATGGGCGAGGTGCACGAGGGCACGGCTGTCATGGACTGGATGGTCCAGGAGCAGGAGCGCGGCATCACCATAACCTCCGCCGCCACCACGTGCTTCTGGAAGGACTACAGGATAAACATCATAGACACCCCGGGGCACGTGGACTTCACCGTCGAGGTGGAGCGCTCCCTCAGGGTTCTTGACGGGGCCGTGGCCGTGTTCGACGCAGTGGCGGGGGTCGAGCCCCAGAGCGAGACCGTCTGGAGGCAGGCCGACAAGTACCGCGTGCCCAGGATAGCGTTCATTAACAAGATGGACAGGATCGGGGCGGATTTCGAGGCCAGCGTAAAGAGCATGAAGGAGCGCCTGGGGGCCAAGGCCGTGCCGGTGCAGATCCCCATGGGGGCCGAGGACAAGTTCATGGGCCCCATCGACCTGGTCTCGATGAAGGCCATCCTATATAAGGACGAAACGCTGGGGGCCGACTACGAGGTGGGCGACATCCCCCGGGAATACGCCGAGGAGGCGAAGGGGCACAGGGAGAAGATGATAGAGTTCCTCGCCGACATAGACGAAGGCATAATGGAGAAATACCTCGGCGGCGAGGAGATCCCGGAGGCGGACATCAAGGGGGCCCTCAGGAAGGGCACCATAAGCCTCAAGCTCACCCCGGTCATCTGCGGCACGGCCTTCAAGAACAAGGGCGTGCAGCAGCTCCTGGACGCCATCGTGGACTACCTGCCCTCCCCCAGCGAGGTCCTGCCCGTCGAGGGCACCGCCCCGGGGAACGGAAAGAAGATAACGAGGCCCGCCAGGGACGACGAGCCCTTCAGCGCCCTGGCCTTCAAGGTCGTGGCCGACCCCTTCGTGGGGCAGCTCACCTACATGAGGGTCTACTCGGGGGTGCTGTCCGCGGGCTCCACGGTCCTGAACTCCACCAAGGGCATCAAGGAGCGGGTGGGCAGGCTCCTCAAGATGCACTCCAACAAGCGCGAGGAGCTCAAGGAGGTCCGGGCCGGCGACATAGTCGCCGCCGTGGGGCTCAAGAACACCCTCACGGGCGACACGCTTTCGGACATGAAGTCCCCCGTGCTCCTGGAGTCGATGGTCTTCCCCGAGCCCGTCATCTCCGTGGCCATAGAGCCCAAGACGAAGGCTGACCAGGAGAAGCTCTCCCAGGCCCTGGCCAAGCTCGCCCAGGAGGACCCCACCTTCAGGGTCACCGTGGACGAGGAGACCGGCCAGACAATAATCTCAGGCATGGGCGAGCTCCATCTGGAGATTATCGTGGACAGGCTCCTCAGGGAGTTCAAGGTGGGCGGCAACGTGGGCAGGCCCCAGGTGGCCTACCGCGAGACCATAAGGAACCCCTCGAAGGCCGAGGGCAGGTTCGTCAGGCAGAGCGGGGGCCGCGGCCAGTACGGCCATGTGGTCCTGGAGATAGAGCCCGGAGAGCGGGGCAAGGGCCTCGCCTTCGAGAACAAGATAGTGGGCGGCGCCATCCCCCGCGAATTCATAAACCCCGTCGAGAAGGGCATCAAGGAGGCCATGGACACCGGCGTCCTGGCCGGCTACCCCGTCGTGGGCATCAGGGCCATCCTCCAGGACGGCTCCTTCCACGAGGTGGACTCCTCGGAGATGGCCTTCAAGATAGCCGGCTCCATGGCCTTCAAGGAAGCGAGCAAGAAGGCCTCCCCGGTCCTCCTGGAGCCCGTAATGAACGTGGAGGTCGTCACGCCCGAGGAGTACATGGGCGACGTCATAGGGGACCTCAACGCCAGGAGGGGCAAGATACAGGAGATGACCAGGAGGGGCGCGGTCCAGGTGATCAAGGCCACCGTGCCCCTGAGCGAGATGTTCGGATATGCCACGGACCTGAGGTCCAAGACCCAGGGCAGGGCCACTTACACGATGCAGTTTGCCAGGTACGAAGAGGTTCCTAAGCAGATAGCCGACAAAATCATTGCTAAGGTGAAAGGGGAATAGGAGGGCTTTAGAATGGCGAAGGCGAAATTCGAGAGGACGAAGCCGCACGTGAACGTGGGGACCATCGGGCACGTGGACCACGGCAAGACGACCCTGACGGCCGCGATAACGAAGGTCATGCAGATGAAGGGGTTTGCG
>JASFVA010000122.1:0-5250 GCA_050050055.1 Nitrospirota bacterium | reverse complement strand
GCCTTCGCGCTTGCGTCCACGTACGCCAGCGCCAACGACCTGACGCCGATGGAATCGCTCGGCAAGGAGCTTTTTTTCGACAAGATCTCGGACCCCGATTGGATGTCGTGCGCCACGTGCCACGACCCCAAGGCCGGCTTCACCGGCCCCGTAGGGGGAATCAATAAGCACGGGTCGGTTTACAGGGGAGCCGTGCCCAAGCGGTTCGGAAACAGGAAGCCCCCGAGCGCGGCTTACGCGACCCTAAGCCCGCTGTTATATTATGACGAGGGCGAGGGCCTCTTCATCGGCGGCAACTTCTGGGACGGCAGGGCCACGGGACATCGGTTGGGAAACCCCGCCGCGGACCAGGCCCTGGGGCCTTTCCTGAACCCCGTGGAACAGAACAACGCCAGCATGCAGGCCGTGTGCGAACAGGTCGCCAAGTCAAAATATGCCGCCCTGTTCGAGGAGGTCTGGGGGCCAAACGCCCTGGATTGCAGCTACGCGGGCATCTCGTCGACGTATGACAGGATCGGGCTTTCCATCGCTGCCTACGAGGGCTCAAGCGAGGTCAACCAGTTCTCGTCCAAGTACGACGCGGTTCTTGCCGGAATAGCGAACCTGACGGCGGAGGAAGCCTGGGGGCTTGAGCTTTTCGAGGGCAAGGCGATGTGCTCGGCATGCCACCCCACGGGCGCGGGGTCGCCCTTCACTGATTTCACCTATGACAACCTCGGCGTCCCGAGGAACCCGGACAACCCCTTTTACGACATGGACGAGGTATATCTGGACGACGGCACTCCCATCAATCCCCTGGGGGCGGCCTGGGTGGACCTCGGCCTGGGAGGGTTCCTGAATACGACTGACTGGGCGGCATATGACGAGGAGAACTACGGAAAGCAGAAGGTTCCGACGCTCAGAAACGTGGGCAAACGGAAGGACCCCGACTTCCCGAAGGCCTACTCCCATAACGGCTATTTCAAGAGCCTGAAGGCCATAGTCCATTTCTATAACACAAGGGACGTGAAAGATACGTGCCCCGACCCCTTGTTCACCGGCGAAAAGGACGCCCTGAAGATGGACTGCTGGCCGGCACCTGAGATATCAGATAACGTCAACACCGACGAGCTGGGCAACCTCGGGCTCACCGATGCTGAAGAGGACGCTATCGTGGCGTTTATGAAGACCCTCTCGGACGGCTTTCAGCCGTGAGATTGTTTTAGCACCGCCACAGGGGGTGTGCGCCTCTTAACGAGGCGCACACTCCCGACACCTGCCAGCCCGCAGGCAAAGGTGCTTTCAGTTCCCCCCTGTGTTTACGGATATCTCCGCAGGCAACCGCCGCGCCATATTCCTCATTGAAAGTTTCTTCGCAGTCTCACCCCTCAAGACCCACGGCAGGGGGGGCGGGCTTTGGCCCTCAGGCCAGGGGGTCTTGGGCCCCGGCCTCTTCAAAGCCCCGGGCGCGGATCAGGCAGGAGTCGCACCGGCCGCAGGGCCTTCCCGCGGGCGTGGGGTCGTAGCAGCTCCAGGTGAGGGAGTGGTCGAGGCCCAGCTCCAGGCCCTTTCTTATTATCTCGCCCTTGGTCATGCGGAGAAGGGGGGCGTGAATCCGGAACCTCACCTCCCCCTCCACGGAGGCCCTGGTGGCCAGGTTTGCCATCTCCTCGAAGGCCTGGAGGTATTCGGGGCGGCAGTCTGGGTAGCCGGAGTAGTCCGTCACGTTTGCCCCGATGAAGATGTGGGGGGCCCCCAGGACCTCGGCCCAGCCGAGGGCGAAGGAGAGGAATATGGTGTTTCGGGCGGGCACGTAGGTGGGGGGGATGCCGGACCCGGTGCCGCCTTTCGGGACCTCCGCCTCCGAGGTGAGGGCCGAGCCCCCGATGGCCCTGAGGTCGGTGCGGACCAGGAGGTGCTTTTCCACGCCCAGGTGGGCGGCCACCCGCCCGGCGGCCTCGAGCTCCGGGGAGTGGCGCTGGCCGTAGTCGAAGGAAAGGGCGTATGCCTCGTGGCCCCGGGCCTTCGCGACGGCCAGGGTGGTGGAGGAGTCTATGCCCCCGCTCAGGAGCACCACGGCCTTTACGTTTTCCATGGGATTATCTTAGCAGGAACCTCCACCCTGATGTCCCGGCGTCCGGCCAGCGGCGGCCCGGACTTTCCTCCCCGGGTGGGGGCGGGCCTAATATACGTCGTCGGCCGTTCCGGCCTTGCCGTCGGGCCCCGCGCTGAAGACGACGAAGCCCTGCGCGGCGGGCTCGTAGACGTAGGGGGTCCCCCAGGGGTCGAGCTCCTCCACCACGGCGGGGTAGGCCGCGGTGAGCTCCTCCTGGATATTAATCTCGTAGCGGAGCCTGTCTACCTCCTCGGAGGCCCTGACGCCGTCGAGGTCGGCCCTGGCGGAGAAGACGTGGCCCGTCACGGAGAGGCCCAGCGATACGAGGATAACCAGCGCCACGATGGCCTTGAGCCCGGGCATCTCCGTGGGCCCCGTGTCGGGGGGGAACTCCTCCCCGCCGGGGACCCCGGCCTCCCGGGGGGCCACCAGGCCCATGTCCATGAGCTGCAGGAGGTCCTTGGCCGTCTGGAAGGCGTCCTGGCCGTAGAGGGCGGCAATCTTGATTACGTCGTTTTGGCCGTCCACGTACCTGAGGAGCTCGGCGTTCTCCCTGCTCAGGCCCTGCTCGGGCTTAGTGGTCCTCACGAGGACCGAGCCCTGGTCTATCCTGCCCTTGAAGACGCTCCATTCGTCGAAGATCCTCAGGCTGTCCATCATCAGGCCCTGGGTGTCCACCCTCAGGGGTATCATGCTGTCCAGGGGCACTGCGCCGGGGGTGAACTCGTAGTGGCCCTCCTTCCACGAAAACAGCTGGACGATGAGCTCCGTTATCTGGTCCGACAGCACCTGCCGTATCTGCTCCGTGTTGGCCAGCCCCTTTTCGACGAGTACGTGGCCGAGCTTCTTCCGGGTCTCCTTGCACTGCGCGACGGCCTTTTCGAGGTCCTCGCTGCTCATGATGCCTTTTCTGACGAGCACCCTGCCGAGCCTGCCCTCGACCTTCCGCCTCGAGGACTCGGCCAGGATTATGTGGCCTTCGTGGAAGAGCAGCCTCACGGTGTCGAACCTGCTCTTGAGCATGAGGCTCCCCGTCTTCTTCTGGTAGAAGATAAGCTGGAGTATGTCGGCCAGGCCGAACTCCTTTAACGAGCCCGCTAAAGCCATCCGCTGTCGAGCCTCCCGCTTATGTAGACCGTCGTGGATATGTACGTTACGGCCATCGCCAGTATCAGAAGGGGGTTGAGCCACCAGTGCGATAGACCCGCCATGCCCGTGCCGATAAAGGGGTTGAGCCAGAGGGCCGCGGCGAAAAAGCCGAAGGCCCACAGGAGGAGCATGCCGCCAAGCGCCCGCCCCGTGTAGACGTGGGCGATCCCCGGCGGAAGGAACGAAAGCGCCTTCGCCGTCTTCCTCTTCCGGCTCCTGTTTTCGTAGGCCGCCAGGAGGGCGTCCACGCGCCTCTGCCGGTCGTGGTCCTGGAGCTTCACCAGCGAGCTGTAGCAGTCGGGGCACATCTGGCCCCAGCGGCTGTCCCGGCTGCAGATGTTGCACACTATCCTGTCGCACCGCGAGCAGTGGAAGGCCCTGCTGCTGGAGGAGGAGTAGAAGGCCGCGGCAAGGACGATGAGCGCCAGGGCCAGCCCCGCGGCGGGGAACTTCCCGATGGGGAAGGGGGTCAATATCTCGCGGCGGTACTTCATGGCCTGCCACCAGAGACCGGTCATGGAATAGGTCATGTCGATGAGGAACCTGTTGGGGTTTTCGCCCGCCAGGGCCGTGTATTTCGAGACGAGGTCCCGGTCGAGGGCCGCGGCCTCGCCGTAGTATTTGTCGCCGGCGGCGTAGTTGAGGTCTCCCCGGTAGAGCTGGCTGAGGTTGTAAAGCATCAGGGCCGAGGGCTCAACGGCGCTGGCCTGCTCGAGGTAGTCCTTGGCCCTCCCGGTCTTCCCCATGGCAGAATAAGTCGTGGCCAGGTTGTTCAGGACCTTCACGCTCGACGGGTTCTCCCGGGCGAGCCCGGCGTAGATTTCGGCGGCCTCGCCGTGGCGGCCCACCCGCTTGAGGGCCAGGGCGTAGGAGAACCTCTCGGCGAAGCCTTCCTCGTCCTTCAGCACGCGGAGGGCGTATTCGTTGTCCCTGCCCTCGTTCACCGCCACTATGGCCTTCATGGCCGGCGAAGAGGCGGCCGAGAGCATGGAGTCGGCCACGGCCAGGACAAGCGGCGCCGCAGCGAGGACGCCGAGGAAGACGAAGGCGGGGACCTTGCCGTTTCTCTTGAGGTGTATGCCCACGACGGCCAGGGCGCCGCCTATGAACAGGAGCGGCCCCCCCAGGGCCGCCGGCAGAAGCAGAAGCGGAAGCAGCACCTTGGCCTTGCTCTCGTTAATGTCGTGCGAAAGGAGGGGGACGCTCAGGGGAAGGCGCACGAGGGCGACTACGGCCCCGGCCAGGGCCAGCGAAACCAGGGCGCTTGCCAACGCCAGGCCGGCCAGGCTGAAAGACCACCAGAAGTTGCGGGCGTAGGCCCTCAGGCCCTCGAGGCCGTGCCGTATGCTCGAAAAGACGTCGGGGAGCGAGGCCATCGACAGCTCGAAGTAAGCTGCGGGCAGGTCGGGCGAGAACCTCACGGCGTCCCTGAGCGCCTCCTCCCTGTTCTCCCCGGCCTCGGCCTCCCTCATCAGGGCGTAGGAGTAGGGCTCGTCGTTGGTGAGCCCCCGGTCCAGGAGCCGTTCGTAGTCCTCGCTCACCATCTGGGCGGAAGAGACCGAGCAGACGACGAACAAAGACATCAGCGCGAGTAAGCTAAGTCTTTTCACCGACCCTCCGCTCCGTTCCCTCCAAGAGCCTTTTGATGTTTCCGGAATGCTTAAGAACCAGCAGCGCCGTGAGGGCCGCCGCGAAGGCCGCCTTCTGCTTCGCCTGGCCCGTCAGCAGCATCATCACCGGAAGCAGCGCGAAAGACACGATCGCCCCGAGAGAGGAGTACCTTGTCAGGGCCACGGTAACGAGCCACAGCACGACCGTTAGAATACCAGCTTGGGGGGCGTAAATCAACACTGCGCCGAGGCTCGTGGCCACTCCCTTGCCCCCCCGGAACCTCAGGAAAACCGAGAAGTCGTGGCCCGCCACCGAGGCCAGGGCGGCGAGCCCCTCGTAGAAGGCCCCCAGCCCGAGGGCCCGAGCCAGGGCCACTGCGGCGACACCCTTGAGGA
>JASFVA010000121.1:0-5286 GCA_050050055.1 Nitrospirota bacterium | reverse complement strand
ACATAATCCTCAGGGAGCTTAACCCGAAGGGCATGAAGATCGAGCCGGAGCAGTTCCGCCTGGGGCTCGAGGTCGAGCTCGAGCACGGGACAATGTTCAAGGGCGCAAACGTCACGAACAACCACCCCGTCCTTACCGGCATGATAGTGCTCGCCCATTTCATGGAGTCCCTGGACTACTACCGCCGCCTGGAGGTTGCCGAGCTCGAGGGCGACCTGCACGCGGCTATTGCGGCCAAGAACTCCTCCAAGGCGAAGTCCTACCACAAGAGGCTTTCGAAGGCGAGGGCCGAGCTGGCGCGGGCCGAGGCGAGAAAGCTGTAGGCGGCGCTCCCCCCGGGGATACGCGTCAGAGGGAGCAGGGGGAGCGCGTAATTCTCCGGGGTGCTTTTCAGCCCTTCCTGGGGCTTGCGGCGGCGAGCCCCTTGTGGAATTTGTGGCCCATGCCGGTCATGTGCTATGATTTTGAATCAAACCCCAGTCCCCGGAGGTAATGGCGATGCTCGCAGAGAGAGTCAAAAGGGTGAAGCCCTCCCCCACGCTTGCCATGGACGCCAAGGCCAAGGAGATGAAGGCCGGAGGCGAGGACATCGTGAATTTCGGCGTGGGCGAGCCGGACTTCGACACCCCCGAAAACATAAAAGAGGCCGCCATAAAGGCCCTGAGGGACGGCTTTACGAAGTACACGCCCGTCGGGGGGACGCTGGCCCTCAAGGACGCTATCATCGAGAAGCTCCGCGCCGACAATTCCCTCGAATACTCGCGGGACGAGGTAATCGTCTCCTGCGGGGCGAAGCATAGCCTCTACAACATAGCCCAGGCCCTCTTCGGCCCGGGCGACGAGGTCGTCATACCCTCGCCATACTGGGTGTCCTATCCTGCCCAGGTGCTCCTGAACGACGCCGAGCCGGTGGTCGTGCGGACTTTCGAGGACGACTCCTTCGTGCTGAGGCCCGAGGCTCTCGAGGACGCGATTACGGACAGGACCAAGGCCCTCATACTCAATTCCCCCTCCAACCCCACGGGCCTGACGTACGGCCGAAAGGCCCTCGAGGCGATAGCCGACATAGCCGTGAGGCGGGGGGTCTACGTGATATCGGACGAGATATACGAAAAGCTCCTCTACGACGGGGCCGAGCACGCGAGCGTGGCTTCCTTGGGGAAGGAGATCAAGGAAAGGACAATTGTGGTCAACGGCCTTTCCAAGTCCCACGCCATGACCGGCTGGAGAATAGGCTACGCCGCCGGACCGGCCGAGATAGTCAAGGCCATGACCAAGGTGCAGAGCCAGTCCACGTCCAACCCCACCTCCATCGCCCAGGCGGCGGCCGTGGAGGCCCTCACGGGCCCTCAGGATTTCCTGGCGACGATGCTGGCGGAGTTCGACAAGCGGAGAAAATACCTCGTTGGCGAGCTCAACTCGATACCCCGCATCAAGTGCCTGACCCCCACGGGGGCCTTCTACGCGTTCCCCAACACCTCGGGCCTCTACGGCGAAAAGGTGAAGTCGTCCTCGGAACTCGCCATGTATCTTCTCGAGGAGGCGAAGGTGGCGCTCGTCCCGGGCGATGCCTTTGGCGACGACTCGTTCATCAGGATCTCCTACGCCACGAGCATCGAGGATATCAGGAAGGCCTTGGACCGCATTAAAGCGGCCGCGGCCAAGCTGTAGTTGGCCGGCGCGGTGAGGGCTCTCGACAGGGGGGGTTGAGTGGAGATTTCGCGCTCCAGGCGAGGCGACGAGGCGTTCCGTTCCGGCTTCGTCTCCATTATCGGAAGGCCCAACGTGGGGAAGTCCACCTTCCTCAACGCGGTGCTCGGCCAGAAGGTGTCCATAGTAACCTCGAAGCCCCAGACCACCCGCAACAGGATACTGGGCATCAAGACCCTGGCCGACGCGCAGATAATCTTCATCGACACCCCCGGCGTTCACAGGCCCAGGCACGGCCTCGGCGCCGCGATGCTCAGGGAAGTCAGGCGGGCCGTGAAGGAAGTCGACGTCATCCTCTACATGGTGGAGCCTGCCAGGCCGGCCCAGACGGAGGGCCAGGTGATGAGGCTTTTCGACCGGTTAAGAAAACCCGTCCTTGTTCTCGTCAACAAGGTGGACAATGTGAGGAAGCCCGACCTTCTGCCCGTCATCGACTCCTACAGGCATTTGCACCCTTTCGAGGAAATAATCCCCATCTCGGCCCTTACGGGAGAGGGCATCGATACGGTGCTCGGGGAGGTCAAGAAATATCTGGAGGCGGGCCCGAAGTATTATCCGGACGACCTCGTTACCGACAGGCTCGAGAGGTTCATGGTCTCGGAGATCATCCGGGAGAAACTGATGGAAAGCACCTCCGAGGAGATTCCCCACTCCGTGGCGGTGGAGATAACGGGTTGGTCTGAAAAGAAAAACGGCGCCGTGGTGATAAATGCGAACATTTATGTTGAAAAAGAGAGCCAAAAAGGTATTATAATAGGGCACAAGGGTGCCACGCTTAAGACGGTGGGCACAAGGGCCAGAGCCGATGTGGAAGGGCTCCTGGGGGCAAGGGTTTTTCTGGAGCTCTGGGTAAAGGTCCGGAAACGCTGGCGTGACGACAAGGCGGCATTGACGGAATTGGGGTTTGAGTGAAATGCAAGTAAAGATGAGAGTAGAAGGCCTTCTTTTCGACCCCCGCAGCAACATGTACATCCTCCTCCTGAAGGACCATGAAGGCACGGAGACCCTCCCCATATGGATAGGCAAGCCCGAGGCGGATTCCATCGCCCTGGCCCTGGGGAAGGTGGCCACCCCCCGGCCCCTCACCCACGACCTCATCAAGAACATAATGGACTCGATGACTGTGAGGGTGACGAGGATAGTGGTCACCCAGATACTCGACAATACTTATTACGCTTTAATCTACCTCACCGACGGCAAGGACGAGATGCCCGTGGACTCCAGGCCCTCCGATGCCGTGGCCGTGGCCCTGAGGACCGGCGCCCCCATTTTCGTCGAGGAGGAAGTCCTCAGAAGAAAAAACACCGACGAGCTCGAAGAGTGGCTCAAGAACCTAAGGCCCGAAGACTTCGGAAACATCATGTGAGCAGGCGCGCCCCCTGCGCCGCCGGGCTCCAGGCCGTCTCCTACCTCCTTGTTAACTTTATAACCCGCCTGTGTTCAGGAGAGCGTCTCCCATGCTGAGGAGGACCGAGGGAATAGTGCTTAAAAGCTTCCCCTTCGGCGAAGCCGACCTCATAGTGACGTATCTTACGCGGGACCTCGGCCTCATAAAGGCCTTCGCCAAGAGCCCGAGAAAGATAAAGAGCCGGTTCGGCAGCTCCCTGGAGCCGCTGACCCACGCCCGACTCTCCCTGAGGGGTAAGGAGGACGCCGCCCTTCCGCGCCTGACGCAGTCCGACATCATAAATCCCCATCAGGGCCTTCGCGAGGGCTACGACTGCTTCCTGAGGCTCTCGTCGATGCTCGAGATCACCCTCGATTTTCTTCCCGAGGGCGAGCCCAACCGCGGGGCCTTCGACTTGCTGCTTCGAGCCCTGGGGATGATGGAGGGGGACTGCAGCGACCTCGGGGCCCTCCTATACAGGATAAGGCTGCTGGCCCTTGCCGGCTATTCGCCCAGGTTAAAGGACTGCGCCCGGTGCGGAGGGGCGGGCAGGAGGTTCTTCGTCTCCCACGGCTCGATAATCTGCGAACGTTGCGCGGGAACCCTGGACCACGCCGAAAGAAGCGACGCGAGGCCCCTTTCGCAGGGGGCGGCAAGGCTATACGAGACCCTTCTCACGTGGGATTTTTCGAAAATATCGAGGGTGAGGGCATACCCTGGCATGCTGAGGGAGCTTTCGGACATGCTCGACTTGCACCTGGAATATACCCTGTCGAAGCCCTTGAGAAACAGGGTCCCGGGCTAATCCCCCTTCAGAAAACTCTTCCCCTCCTTGAATTTGCCTATGCCGAAGATGTCGGCCACCGTGGCCCCCAGGTCCGCGAAGCTGTCCCTGGTGCCCAGGTTTCTGGCCGGCCGGCCCTTCCGGTAATAGAGTAGGGGGACGTATTCTCTCGAGTGGTCCGTGCTCGGCGTGGTGGGGTCGCAGCCGTGGTCGGCCGTGACGAACAGATTGTCGCCGTCGCCGAGCCCTCCGACGAACGGGTCGAGCCAGCCGTCGAACTCCTCGAGGGCCGCCTTGAAGCCCGCGGCGTCGTTGCGGTGTCCGTAGAGAGTGTCGAAGTCCACGAGGTTAATGAACAGGAGGCCCTCCCCCAGTTCCATTAAGGCGTCGGAGAGCTTCTTCATCCCGTCGGGGTTTCCCTCGCTCTTTATGCAGCGGGTGAAGCCTCTTTTTCCGAACATGTCGCAGACCTTGCCCACGGACCAGACTTCCAGGCCCTTTTCGCAGAGCATGTCGAGCACCGTTTCCCTGGGCGGGGCCAGGGCGAAATCCTTCCTCCTGTAGGTGCGCACATAAGGAGGCCCCAGGAAGGGCCTGGCTATGACCCTGCATACGCTGTGCGGGGGCTTGAGTATCTCCCTTGCGATCCCGCAAATCCTGTAGAGCTCTTCCACCGGAATCACCTCTTCGTGGGCCGCGACCTGGAACACGCTGTCGGCGGAGGTGTAGACGATGGGGTTTCCCGTGCGCATGTGCTCGTCGCCGAGCCTCTCTATTATCTCGGTACCGGAGGCAGGCCTGTTCCAGAGCGCCTTCCGGCCGGTGCGTTCCTCGAACTCCTCGATTATCTCCGGGGGGAAGCCCTCAGGGTAGGTGGGGAAAGGCCGTTCGCTGACGATGCCGGCCATCTCCCAGTGGCCCGTTATCGTGTCCTTGCCCGCCGACTGCTCGGCCATCCGGCCCCAGGAGGCCTCGGGCCCTGGGGCCGGAGGAACACCCTGTATGTTCAGAATATTTCCAACCCCCATGCGGCCCAGCGCCGGAAGGCTCAAACCACCCACGGCCCTGGAGAGGTTTCCCAGGGTGTTGTTCCCCCTGTCTCCGAAACGGGAGGCGTCGGGCATTTCGCCCACGCCCACTCCGTCCAGAACTATGATTATTGCCCTGGGCATCTCAGGACAATTGTATCATCTTGCTCGCCGTTTAAGGCAATAAACTATATAAAAATGTTGACTTTTCCGCAATTCTGTATTATATACGGGGTAATGGAGGAGCAATTCAAAGACATGCGGCCGTATACCCTGGAGGAGCTCCGCGATGACGTGGAAAGCCTCTCGGAGCCCCTCGGTACCGGCTTTACGGAACTGGACAGGATCATGTGCATCCCCCAGGAAGCGCTTACGCT
>JASFVA010000120.1:0-5343 GCA_050050055.1 Nitrospirota bacterium | reverse complement strand
AAGACCATACTCTTCCTCGACGAGATACACCGCTTCAACAAGCTCCAGCAGGACGCCCTCCTGCCCGACGTGGAGGAGGGCACGCTGACGCTGATAGCCGCCACGGTGGAAAACCCCTTCTTCTACGTCAACTCCGCCCTACTTTCGAGGAGCCAGGTCTTCGAGCTCAAGCCCCTCTCGGAGGACGACCTGGTAGCCGTCCTCCGCAGGGCCCTCGCGGACAGGGAAAGGGGGCTCGGGGGCATGGACGTCTCGGCCACGGACGAGGCCCTATTGCACATGGCCCGGAAGAGCGACGGCGACGCCAGGAAGGCGCTCTCGGCCCTGGAGATAGCGGCCCTCACCACCCCTCCGGGGGCCGGGGGCGGGGTGACCATCACGAGGGAGGCGGCCGAGGAGTCCATCCAGAAGAAGGCGGTCGTCTATGACAAGTCCGGGGACCAGCACTACGACACCATCAGCGCCTTCATAAAGAGCATGCGGGGAGGGGACGCCGACGCCGCCGTGTACTGGCTGGCCAAGATGCTCTACGCCGGCGAGGACCCGAGGTTCGTGGCCCGGCGCATAGTGATATGCGCCTCCGAGGACGTGGGAAACGCCGACCCCATGGCCCTGGTGGTGGCCGCGGCGGCCCTGAGGGCCGTGGAGTTCGTGGGGATGCCCGAGGCGCGCATCCCCCTTTCGCAGGCCGCGATATACGTGGCCGGGGCCCCGAAGTCCAACGCCTCCTACCTGGCCATAGAGGCGGCCCTGAAGGACGTGGCCGAGGAGGCCACCCAGGAGGTGCCCGACCACCTCAAGGGAAGCGGCTTCCGGGGCGCCGAGGAGCTGGGCAGGGGCGAGGGATACGTATACCCCCACTCGGACCCCGAGGGGGCGAAGGGCCAGGAATACATGGGGAAGAAAAAGAAGTACTACAGGGGGGAGCCGGGGAAGCCCTGATGGGGGAGTTCGGGGAATATAACGTTTGTTGTCGCAGTTTCGTTCCGTCGTTCCCGCGGAAGCGGGAATCCAGACAAAAGAAAATCCCGGATTCCGGGTCCCCCGATCGGAGTCGAGGGCAGGCAAGCCCGGAATGACGGCGCCTGACATCCCTCCGGCCCCCGGGTAAAAGCCGGCAGTGGCAACCCTCCCGGTTGTCGGGCCTGCCTCCGCCCGGAAAGCCGCCATTTTTTCTCTGGCATATGGGGGTCTTTTATGTTATTGTAACGAGGCCGCCTTAAGTATAACCGTATACATTAAATGTTATAATAAACGTGGTTATGAGGTTATAGGCAGATGACGTCCGAAAAGGCACTGGAAGGCTATTTCATGCTCAAGGGCGGCGTGTTTCAGGACGCCGGGGCCGTCTCCAAGGAGCTAAAGGAGGCCCTCTCGGGCATAGGGGTTCCCTCGCACCTAATCAGGAGGGCCGCCATAGCAGCCTTCGAGGCCGAGATGAACGTCATAATCCACGCCGTGGCGGGCTCGCTGAGCTACGTGGTGAAGGACGACGAGGTCAGGATAACCGTCACCGACATGGGCCCGGGAATAGAGGACATAGATCTGGCCATGCAGGAGGGTTACACCACGGCCCCCGACTGGGCCAGGGAGATGGGCTGGGGAGGGGGGCTGGGGCTCCCGAACATCAAGAGGAACTCCGACAGCCTCGAGATAGATTCCAAGGTGGGCGAGGGCACCACGCTGAACATAGTCGTCAAGCTCAAGAACGGCCCGGCGCCGGAGGGCTCCAGGTGAAGATCGGCGAGGTCGTCAAGAAGGTGGCCGTGGAGGTGAAGGTCTCGGGAGACCTGGAAAGGGAAGTGGACGGCTGCTATGTGAGCGACCTGCTCTCCGACGTTCTGGCAAACAGCAAGGAAGGCGACCTCTGGGTGACCCACCAGTCCCACCCCAACGTCGTGGCCGTCGCCTCCGTGAGGGGGCTTTCGGGGGTCATCATAACGGGCGACAGGGAGATAGAGCCCGAGACCATCAAGAAGGCCGAGGCCGAGCAGGTGAACCTGATGACCTGCCACGTATCGACCTTCGAAATAGCGGGCGAAATCTATAACCTGTTAAAATAATTTGGAGGGCGGTTTCTGGATGCTTTTGTCCGGCGGGGCCGGGCAGGTGTCTGTCCTGGCAGGAGATGCTGAAGAGGTTCGTGGCAGACCTTCACATACATACCTGCCTGTCGCCTTGCGCCGAGGTCGACATGACCCCTCTGAGAATAGTGGAGAGGGCACTGGCTAAGGGTCTGGACATGATAGCCATATCCGACCACAACTCGGCAGAAAACATCGGCGTTGCCGTCGAGGTGGCCGCCGAGAGGGGCATCGCCCTTCTGCCGGCGATGGAGGTGACCTCTTCCGAGGAGGCCCATGTCCTGGCCATCTTCGCCTCGGCCGAGCAGGCGGGCAGGATGCAGGAAATAGTCTACGGGAGCCTCTCCGGAGGCGCCGCCGGCGGGTGGGGCGAGCAGGTGGTCGTAAACGCCCGCGACGAGGTGCTGGGCTTCAACGAGAGAGCCCTTTTCGGAGCGACCAGCCTCCGCCTCGGCGACCTGGTGGGCGAGATACACGCCCTGGGCGGGCTCGCCATAGCGAGCCACGTGGACAGGGAGGCCTTCAGCGTCATCGGGCAGCTGGGCTTCATCCCCGAGGACGTGGAGTTCGACGCCCTGGAGGTCACCCGGCCCGCGGAGAAGGGCTCGCTCCTGAGCGCCTACATGGGAGTGCCGAGGGTGAGCAGCTCCGACGCCCACAGCCTCGAGGACGTGGGCAGAAGGACCACCTCTTTTTACATGGAGGAGGCCACCTTCGAGGAGGTAGCCAGGGCTCTCAAGGGCCTCGACGGGCGCTCCGTCGGGACCGCCGGGGAATGAGGGACCTGTCGCTCCACATACTGGACATCGCCGAGAACTCGATAGAGGCGGGGGCCGGCAGGATAGATATCGAGCTGGTGGAGGACAAGAAAGGCGGAAGGTTCGTCCTCCGCATAAGGGACGACGGCAAGGGCATGGACGAGGAACTCGTTAAGAAGATAGAGGACCCGTTCTTCACGATGAAGGCGGGAAAGAAGTGGGGGCTCGGCATCCCCTTCCTGGCCCAGGCGGCCAGGCAGTGCGGCGGGGACCTCGCCGTGCGTTCGGAGGAGGGCGTGGGCACCGAGGTGGTGGCGGAGTTCGAGCTCGGCCACATAGACAGGCAGCCCCTGGGAGACGTGGGCTCCACCATGGCCGCCCTCGTCGCCGGACACCCCGGCATAGAGTATACGCTCCGGTGCGAAAGCGACGGGGAGAGCTACGCCTTCGAGACCGGGAGCCTCAGGGAGGCCCTGGACCCGGTGCCCGTCAACGTCCCGGAGGTCCTGAAGCTATTGAAGGACGACATAAACGAGGGAATCAGGAGGACATTACATGAAGGGTAACGTGCTTGTGGTAGACGACGAGCAGGTGGTGCTCCGAAGCTGCGAGAGGGTCCTGGGCGCCGAGGGCTACTACGTCCATACGGCGGACTCCGCCCGGAAGGCCCTGGAGCTTATCCGGGAAAACGCCTACGACCTCATGCTCACGGACATCAGGATGCCCGAGATGGACGGCATCGAGCTGGCCAGGCAGGTGAAGGAGAAGAACCCGGACCTCGACATCATAATAATGACCGGCCACCCCTCGCAGGAAAACATCAAGGACGCCCTCAGCCTCCGCATCGTCGACTACATTACAAAGCCCATCTCGCCCGCCGTCCTCGTGGAGGCCGCCCAGAAGGCCATTGACATAAGCAAGAAGCACGCCGCCACGGACTTCGAGGAAGAGGACTACACCGAAGAGGCCGCCAGGAAGCTGGACGAGATAATCGCCCGGCACAGGGACAGGCCAGGAAGCCTTATCCCCGTCTTGCAGGAGGCCCAGGGGGTCGTGGGCTACCTTCCCCCGGTGGTGCAGAGGCACATCGCCAAGGGCCTGAACATGTCCGTCAGCGAGGTCCATGGCGTGGTGTCGTTCTATTCCTTCTTCACCATGAAGCCCAGGGGTAAGCACAACATCAGGGTATGCCTGGGCACGGCGTGCTACGTCAAGCGCGCCGAGGAGATAGTCCAGAAGCTCAGGGAGCAGCTCGGCATAGACCTGGGCGAGGTCACGTCGGACAGGTCCTTCTCGCTCGAGAGCGTGCGGTGCCTGGGGGCCTGCGGTCTCGCGCCGGTCGTCGTCGTGGACGAGGACACGCACGGCTCGGTCAATCCCGTGAAGACCGGCGAGATAATAGACCAGTACCGGCATTAAGGAGGATAGAGCATGGGCAAGCTTACGGTAGACGACCTGAAGAAGATAAAGGAGAAGCACCAGGCCACCTTCTCGGTCAGGGAGGGGGGCTACAAGGCGAAGGTAACCGTGCACATGGGCACCTGCGGCATCGCCGCGGGGGCCAGGGCGGTGATGGACGCCCTCATGGAGGAGATGGCCGCCAAGGACCTGAAGGACGTCATCGTCACCACCTCGGGCTGCGCGGGGTTCTGCGTGAAGGAGCCCATGGCCACCGTGGAGATAGCCGGGGAGGCCCCGGTGAAATACCAGTTCCTCGATGCCGACAAGATAAAGAGGATACTCAACGAGCACGTCCTCGGGGGCAAGGTGGTGGAGGAATACGCCCTCGTCGTGGGGAGCGAGACGTCTTATTAGAGTGAAGAAGGACAATCTTGACATAAACAGACGGAGGAAGGCATGGCCAATTACCGCGCGAACCTGATGATATGCGGCGGAACGGGCTGCATAGCCACGGGGGGGTTGAAGATAAAGGGCGCCCTCGAAAAGGAGCTCACCACCCGGGGGCTCGAGAGGGAATACAAGGTCATCATAACGGGCTGTAACGGCTTCTGCGCCGAGGGCCCGATAATGACCGTGTACCCGGAGGGCATCTTCTACAAGAAGCTGCAGCCCGACGACATTCCCCTCCTTGTGGAGGAGCACCTCCTGAAGGGCCGGCCTGTGGAGAAGCTCATGTACAGGGAGCCCGAGAAGAAGCACGCCGTGCCCGCCATGAAGGAGATACCCTTCTTCAGCCTCCAGGTGCTCAGGGCCCTCAGGAACAAGGGCATGATAGACCCCGAGAACATAGACGAGTACATCGCCAGGGACGGATACCAGGGCGCTGGAAAGGCCCTCCTGGAGATGACGCCGGAGCAGGTATACACCGTGATGAAGGAATCGGGCCTCAGGGGCCGCGGCGGGGCGGGCTTCCCCACGGGGCTCAAGTGGGAGTTCTGCGCCAAGGTGCAGTCGGACGAGAAATTCATCCTCTGCAACGGCGACGAGGGAGACCCCGGCGCCTTCATGGACCGCTCCATAATGGAGGCCGACCCCCACGT